>CANJHO010000125.1 GCA_947474165.1 Legionellaceae bacterium | reverse complement strand
GTCTTCGTTTTACATGCTCGCAAGCTCCGCGTGAAAAACAAAGACCACCACGCCACCCCTCCAAATAGATTGATCAAGCGTTAGTGCCTCACATCAAAAGACACGATCGGGCCTGGATTATCACACTTCCGGCAATGACATTAAACTCGCATTGCCACCCGCGGCGGTCGTATCCAGCGTGAACGTTCGCTCATGACATAAACGCTGCAGATAATGTGGCCCCCCGGCTTTTGGTCCTGTTCCCGATAATCCCTCACCACCAAAAGGTTGTAAGCCCACAACCGCCCCTACCATATTGCGGTTGACATAACAGTTACCCACGTGGACTCGTTGGCGGATGTATTCGATGGTTTCATTGATACGACTGTGGATTCCTAAGGTTAAGCCATAGCCTGTCTGATTGATTTGGTCAATCACCTCATCAAGGGCTTTGCGTTGATATTGAATCACATGCAGCACCGGCCCAAAGATTTCTTTCTCCAATTCATTAATGTGTTCAATGGCTATCGCCGTCGGGGGCATGAAAAACCCCTTGTCACACGCACTCGTTAATTCGCATTGATAAATCAACGCCTGTTTCTTCTTAAATGCAGCAACATGGTCTTTTATAACAGACAAGGCTGAAAAATCAATAACAGGGCCAATATCGGTGACCAACAAAGAAGGATCACCGATGTTAAGCTCACTCATGGCCCCTTTGAGTAATTCAATCAAGCGCGGATAGATCTCATCTTGTATATATAGCACCCTTAATGCAGAACAGCGTTGGCCAGCACTGCCAAAAGCTGAGTTCACCACATCCACAACCACCTGCTCAAGCAAGGCTGATGAATCAACAATCATGGTGTTTTGACCACCTGTTTCAGCAATCAGCGGTATAATTTCACCACCCCGCTTTGCCAATGATTGATTAATAGCCACAGCTGTTTCTGTTGATCCGGTGAAAATAACCGCCTTTATGCGTTTATCTGCCACTAAAGCTGCACCAATGGTTTCTCCACTGCCCGGTAATACCTGTAAAACCCCCTGAGGGATCCCGGCCTTTAGCATTAATTCAGCAACAAAGTGTGCTATCAACGGTGTTTGCTCTGCAGGCTTTGCAATAACACAATTCCCTGTCACCAAGGCTGCAACCACTTGGCCTGTGAAAATAGCCAACGGAAAATTCCACGGACTAATACACAGTACAGTTCCCCGTGCATGGAGACTCAATTCATTCAATTCACCGGTATACCCTTGCAACTGTAGAGGAGCTGACATCATTTTTTCAGCCATTAGGGCATAATATCGACAAAAATCAATCGCCTCTCTCACCTCAGCCACCCCATCACTCCATGTTTTACCTGCCTCAAGGCACGCCATTCTGAGTAACTGGGGCATATTTTCTTCTAGGAGCGTCGCTATGCGTAAAATACAAAGGGCTCTTTCCGTAACAGGCGTTTGAGACCACTTGGGGAATGCCTGTAAAGCCGCGTTTAACGCCCAATCAACATCCGCTAAGCTAGCCTGACTGACTTGCCCCAGCACGTTTTCAGGATTAAATGGTGAAAAAACCTTAACTAATGGATGCGATTCTGCCTTTTTACGGGCCACAATAGGGGCTGCTTGCCAATTGGGCTTGTCCAGTGCGGCTAACTTGGCTTGCAAAGCTGCCACGATGGCTCGATCACTCAAATCAATGCCGGGTGAATTTTTACGTTCCGGTAAAAAAACATCCAAGGGCAGAGGAATATTTTGGTTGATTTTACTCAGCATCTGCTGTGCTTTACTCACCGGATCTTCAACCAGATCACCAATGGATGCATCTTCATCAACAATTCGATTTACAAAAGAAGAATTCGCACCATTTTCAAGCAATCTTCTCACCAAATATGGGAGCAAATCTTCATGACTCCCGACGGGTGCATAAATGCGACACGGGATCCCAAAGGTCTTTTCCGGTACAATTTGTGCATATAGTTCATTGCCCATGCCATGTAAACACTGAAATTCAAAATCTCGGTAATCACCGACCAACTCTAAAATAAGGGCTACAGAATAAGCATTATGAGTTGCAAATTGTGGATAGATGGCATCCGTCATGGTTAATATTTTTTTAGCACAGGCTTGAAAAGAGAGATCGGTAAATACCTTGCGAGTAAAAACAGGATATTCACTCAAACCTTGCATTTGGGTTTTCTTAATTTCACTGTCCCAATAAGCCCCTTTAATCAAGCGCACCATCATGCGACGCGCCTTGCCTCGAGCAAGGGCGGCTACCCAATCTAATAAATAAAAAGCACGTTTTTGATACGATTGAATGGCCATCCCAAATCCATTCCACCCATTTAAAGACTCATCATTAAAGACGCGCTCAATCACATCCAAAGAGAGATCCAAGCGTTCAGACTCTTCCGCATCAATGGTCAAGCCAATATCATGATGACTTGCTAACTGTGCTAAAGACAATAATCTAGGCACCAACTCCAATAAAACGCGCTCATGTTGTGCTTCTTGATACCGAGGATGCAAGGCCGACAATTTAATCGATATGCCAGGTTTATGATAGACATCCCCTAAGTTTGCAGAAGCCGTGCCTATTGCCTCAATTGCGCCGCGATAAGCCTTAAAATAGCGCTCTGCATCAAGCGTTGTCAGTGCGGCCTCCCCTAACATATCATAAGAGTATCGATACCCTTCGGCTTCTTTTGCCAAAGCCCTTTTAATCGCTTCATTGATGGTACGGCCCATCACAAATTGTTTGCTCATGATCCGCATGGCTTTATCAACAGCTGTTCGAACTACCGCCTCACTACTGCGATTAACCACCTTCATTAATGCTTTGCTGACCAAGGATTCTTCTTTCCCAGGGGCTAATACCTTGCCTGTCAACATCAATGCCCAGGTTGTGGCATTCACAAAAAAAGAATGGCTTTGACCCCGATGAGCACTCCAATCAGCGCTTGTGAGTTTGTCTTTGATCAAATGATCGATCGTGGCATTATCCGGCACACGCAACAGGGCTTCAGCCAAGCACATTAAAGCGATGCCCTCATGGCTTGATAAGGCATACTCTGTCAGAAAAGAATCAATACCTGTGGTTTTCTTGCGTTCAGAACGAACTTGCTCTACCAAGCGCACAGCCAAGTTACGAACGGCTGTGGTCATGCTTTCATTTAGAGTGGCATAAGTGATAAATGCACTAACTATCGTTTGCTCATCAGCGCGATAAGCCTCATTGATTTTAGCACGCAACCCTTTTGGGGGTTCTAACCCAACAAGCATATTATCTCCCATGGTACAATGACGTTAATTTTATAAAGATGCTAAAGGATAATACAATTCAATGCCAAATCAAATTTAATTTAGAATAAATTTCGAAATAACACGCATCCCCTCCAATGGTTGTTTCAATAAAAACCAATTTGGCTTTATAAGAACAAGTCGACACAACAAATTAGGACTAACTTTATAACAAAAGAGCGTATACTGAACAATATGTACACCATATATATGGTTAATTTGTTTAAATAAAAAGTAAATAGGTATTTTTTTGCACTAATTTTTTCTCAAAAAATTAGTCAACCAATTGAATATATTAGTATTTATTGAAAAAAATGAAGGCTTGTCCTGCTCGGCTTTACTTTTTTCCCCATTGTCTATATAATACTCATTTTTAGGAAGCCTTAATTCAAAGGCGACGTAATGATAAGAATGGAGCATTATGAATATATTAATTAGCTTAATTTCGTTAGTAGTCCTTTGCAGTAACATGACATCCAGTGCCACACCGGCCTTCAACATCAACACAGAAGTTCAACATCTAGCGCAAAAAGCGCCACAACTTAACCAGCACGTCCTTAAACTCGCATTATTTGCCTATCAAACAGCCGCAGAGAAAGGCGCTGTAAAAAAACCCGTGCTGACCGTTATCGATTATTCACTACCCTCTTCTCAACAGCGTATGTGGATATTTGACGTTCGTAAAGAGAAACTTTTATATAACACCTACGTGGCACATGGCCAAAATTCTGGAATGACAACGCCCCACCATTTTTCAAACAAATCTTCCAGCAAAGAAACAAGCTTGGGCACCTTTGTGACCAGTGACACGTACATGGGTTCAAAAGGCCTTTCTTTGAATTTAAAAGGATTAGAAAAAGGATTTAATGACAATGCTTATAATCGTCGTGTAGTCATTCATGGTGCGTGGTACGTTGAGCCTGATTTTATTAAAAAATCAGGCCGAGCCGGCCGCAGTTGGGGCTGTCCCTCCATTGCAAAAACCATTGCCAAACCGCTTATCAATACCATCAAAGGGGGATCCGTCGTATTTGCCTACTACCCCGATCACAATTATTTATCACACACTGGTTTCGCTGTCGCATAAGTCCAGTAATACGGCACAAATAAGAAAGCCAGGACTTCCGCCCTGGCTTTTCACAGTCTTCCACTCAGGATATGCGCCTGAGGTTATTCTTCCTTGAATATCAGATCCATCCGATATAAATCCATTTATAAGACCTCATATCCTTATGAAGTCATGCTTTAAATTTAGCAGCTCAAATGCTCATATGCAAGGCAGCCTGGCAAATTAATTCATCCATTGATTTTTGAGATCGAAATCAATTGCTATATTTTTCAACTGGTTATATAAAAACGAGTCCATGGATCCGCCATACTCTCGAGACAGATTAAGAGATCTCTTGCTTCAAGTTGATCCCTATCCTAAAGCGTTTTTTATTTAGGCTTCTTATTTAATTCCGCAGACTCATCGGAAACACCTTGTTTATTTAAATATTCTTTTTCCAATAAGTCATTAATACCGATCTCCACATCTGTATAGTTATTGCTCAGGTCCTTGATATTGAAAGGCTCTTTGATTTGCATTAGTGATTCTTTCAAATATTGTTGTTTATCTAATCCTTTTTTTTTCATTGCTAGCTCCTCTATTTGTAATCTATTGGCATGATATCATTGCTTTTAAATTGATTATCCAATGGGACTATATGGGACTATAGTGTTGACCATGATCATATTGAATATTATAGCCCCTATCTACTAACGGTTGAAAATATTCGTCAATGGTGGGCGCTGCGGTAGGATATATATCAACATCCAAATGACCCTCTGCATCCACATGACGCACACTTTCCACATCGGTTCGCATATTGACTTTTTTTAACATTTGTTCCATAGCATCTTTATCAAATATAGAGATTGTACCAGTGCTACAATCTATCGTGCCTATCAACTTAGGGGGTGGGGTCCCGTTATTATCCCGGATCACGATAGTGGTAGTTGTGCCCTGAATATCTACTTGATTGACCGCAGCAATAAGACTTCGGACGGAGTCTCGATGAGATTTTAGAACAGCATCTGTGGTGACATGCCGATGCTCATGAGCTGCTCGCAAATGAGAACGCGCCACCGCTGTTTCAGCATCTGTTGTCACAAAGTTAACATACACCTGTCCCTCGTCTAGGACTTTGTTTCGAAACTGGGCTGGCCGAATGGTTGGTGAGTCAAATATGGCATGGTGACCAAGGCTTAAAAGAGCCTGCTCATTTAATAAACCTGCTATTCTTGTTTTTATTAGAGCCAACTCATCTTTAGTGGCTTCCACAACCTGCTCAGGCTTTTCACCACCAACCAACATCGGTGGCCTCAGCGCGTCAGTGTTATATACTGCTGCAACCTGGCTCATGTTAATGTCGGTGTCCTCTAAAACTTGTTCCACTATCAGTTCCTCTGAACTTGATTTACCGGAACCAGCGCCACCGCACGAAAATATAGTCACTGCTTTATCAGCTGGAATTTCTGGCCTCAAACCCCATTTTTGGGCAGCTGCAAACGCTGGTAAACCAGGTTCTATCGCATTACGTATCATGCTGTTAGCTTTTGCTTTGTATAACTCAGCAGCAATTCTTAACTGACAAACATTCTTTTGTGCAGGGGTAAAATCAGCCATTTCCTTGCCGATCTCTCGCTGCATGACATCCACGGTGTCTAGCACCTTGCACTGATCCGCCTCTTCGAATCTATCAAAAGCATGAACATCGCCACCCATAAAATGAGTGGATACACCCAATACTCCAGTGTAATAATCTCGCAAATCATCTAGCTTATCAGCCAACCCACGCTCAAAATGGTCTTTTGCTGAAGAAACCATATTACAATATGCATCGTCAGTAGGTTCATTTATTAAATATTTTACCCTAATTTGTGCCATGAGTTCATGTAATAACATCCTATCTGGAGACATTGGTAGCAATTCCTCAATTGGTGTAACAGCACGACGGGCGTCTCTTTGGGCTCTCAAGTAATCAATTATGCTTCTATTTTGTTCGTAATCAAACAGGGAATTTCTAAATAGTGAGAAATTATTATAGAGTTCCATGCCATGTTGAGTAGGCGGCGCCCCTTCTATAGGAAATAGTGTTGATAATTCAATGTCATTTCTAACGATATATTCTGCTTTGATTTGATGGGGCATATGGATCTCCCTATAAAAAATCGTCAAGAATCACTAAATTATCTAGCGATACTGCGCGCGGTATATATAGTATGTATAGGGGAGTTTTCTGAATATTTCAACTTGCGGTTCTAATGTTAAAGTTTGGGCAAAGAGATCTATAATTTGCTTCCCCAAACTCCAAGATGTGCTGAGGATTTATGGTCTCATGCCAACTTCCATTCTCAGCATGTCGTTGATACCTGTCTGAAGATCATCAACCAAGTTATCGTTAATATCGGTCTTAAAATTTTCAGTTTTTATATCATGGGCGGAGTCGATCAGTTTAGCAGCTTGCCAATTATTTTTTTTATGTAGGTTTTGCAATCGTTGTTGTACTGATAATTCTGTAAGTCGCATTTCTTTCATGAATAATACCTTAAAATTAAAATTCATATTTGTTATTTAGGCCAACAGTGTATCACAACCGTGATGATCAAATCAAACCCTAACTACACATAAATTAACCAGAAATAACAGTGATATTTCCTAATACAACAATTTGTAGCATTGTCTAAGGATCAATCTGGGAAGTTCAGCCCCATTGGAAGAGACCATAATTTCTGAGTTATCTGCCATTTCAGCTACACCTTATTCTGACGTGGTGCACCTATCACTATTATCAGAGCGTATATCGAACAACAACGCTCGCCACACTAAGGTCAAGCCCGCTGGCTTTCATCCCCGCCCTGAAGGACGAGGTTTTACGCCATGGGTGATAAAAAACGCACTCATGTTAAATTATTAGACAGAGATGGCTTTGTCTGCTCTAGGCGTATAAACTATATCGGCGAAATTAGTACCCGCTCAATAAGCCTAAGGAATCATAAATCAATTGAAAACTTTTACCATAAAAAAACAAAAATCGGTTCATTATTGATATGAATGTCTCAAAAGATCCTATTGTAGAGGAAACAGAACGCTGGATTCTTTCATTTATCGTTAAACTTAATATTTGTCCATTTGCAAAACGAGAAGTTGAGCGAGACACCGTAAAAATTCAAGTGGCTCAGGCAAAAAAAATATCAGATGCCCTGGAAGAGCTCTTAATGGCGTTACTTTATCTTGATACCAACCCAACCATTGAAACCACGCTTCTCGTTTTTCCTAATCTATTTAAAGATTTTTTTAAATATTTGGATTTCGTGGACTGCGCTGAATGCCTAATTAGCGAACAAGGCTATGAGGGAATTTATCAACTAGCCAGCTTTCATCCAGATTATTGCTTTGCAAACACCTGCTTCGATGATGTCTCGAACTACACCAATCGCTCCCCCTACCCCATGATTCACATTTTGAGGGAGGCTGGGCTTGAAAAAGCAATAGCCTATTATGGTGATACTGAACAAATTCCTACGAATAATATCGTCACAATGAAAAAACTGGGCTTAGAAAAAATTCAAGCCCTATTGCGTCGAATAAAAGCAAAATAATGGTTGATAATTAGTAACTCCCCAGGTTGTGGATAAATTTGTTTTTTATTCCATCAAAATGCGCATACGTCATCCTGAACGCAGTGAAGGATCTCCTGAGTATGGCTCGGATATGGTCAAGTTGAGATCCTTCGCTACGCTCAGGATGACGTACCTGGGGTG
>CANJHO010000124.1 GCA_947474165.1 Legionellaceae bacterium | reverse complement strand
TTAGATTGCGTTTAGATTTAGGTTTTGTAAGCTCTAAAAAAGCGCAGGACTAGCACCGCTAATCTGAGCATTTTTTAGAGTTTACAAAACCTAAAGATGAATGCAAGATAAGATGCTACCTGTCAAAACTAAATGGAAACGGTACTAGGAACCGGGGAAACACCTGTAGCATCACAAAAGATTTTTTAATAAGGTAAACACAAAGCAGTCTTCAGCAATCACTTTGTTGAGATTATTGATAAATTAACACGAGATGAACCACTTGCAGCTATACTGCGCGCGGTCATAAACTGCATATATGGTGCCCAGGGCCGGAATCGAACCGGCATGGTGTTACCACCGAGGGATTTTAAATCCCTTGCGTCTACCTGTTTCGCCACCTGGGCTAATGGTGGAGGCTGAGGCCAGAATCGAACTGGCGTACGCGGCTTTGCAGGCCGCTGCATGACCACTCTGCCACACAGCCTAATAGTAAGTAAAAAAAAAGCGACTTGACTGTCGCTTGCGTGGAGCGGGAAACGAGGCTCGAACTCGCGACCCCAACCTTGGCAAGGTTGTGCTCTACCACTGAGCTATTCCCGCGTCTCTACGGGGAGCAATTCTACCGGAAATCATTACCCTGTCAAGCCGTTATCCTAGCTTTTTTGGATTAATTGCGGCCATGCGATCAGGATGTAAATCACCATTGACCAAATCGTTAGAATTGCCGCCACATATAGCAAGATAAACCCTAAGCCACCCCAGTAAGAGGTTTCTGGATAAAAAGCCACGAGCAAAATTAATGCGATCATCTGCACCGCGGTTTTCACCTTGCCAATATAACTCACCGTGACGCTGGCCCGACGGCCTATCTCCGACATCCATTCTCTCAAGGCTGAAATAACAATTTCTCGTCCCACAATGATGATTGCAGGCAAGGTAATGTAATTTAAATCTTTTTCTCCCACCAATAATAATAAACTTGTCGCAACAAGCAGTTTGTCAGCCACTGGATCAAGAAAAGCCCCAAAAGGGGACATTTGTTTTAATTTCCGTGCCAAGTATCCATCGAGCCAATCGGTAAAGCTTGCCAAAGCAAAAATAATCGATGCAACCCCATGCGCCCAAGTAAATGGTAAATAAAAAACAATCACAAACACGGGAATAAGGAGAATCCTCAAGAGGGTTAACAAATTGGGTAAACTGGTTAATGTGCTCATTTTAAAATTCCTAGGTAATCCGCCAATTGCTGGTAATCATCAAACACTACCTTGGCACCCGAAAGCAGTAACTCTTGAGATTGTTGATTGTAAAAATCAACACCCACCGCATCAACCCCTATTTGCTCTGCCATCTCAATGTCTGTTATGGAATCACCCACCATCAAAGTTTCTGATGCACTCACCCCACACACGTCCATAATTTCCTGAAGCATTTGTGGACAGGGCTTGGCGGGCGTTTGCCCAGCAGCTCGTGTTACAGTGAAAAAATGGCTCAAGCCCAACTGCTGTAATGCCCGTTGTAATGACGATTGGCTTTTGTTCGTCGCAATGGCTAAATCTATCCCAGCTTGATGGAGTTGTTGCAGCAGTTCATAGGCCCCTGGAAAAAGGTAATCATTCAGAGGCCCCGTGACCAATGACCGTTGGACTGCTTCAAGCAATTGCTCATGCTGGTATAACGATAACTGGGGAAAGGTTTTTTTAATGGCCATCACCAAACCCAAGGGGGCGGCGAACCGTGCAAGGTGTTGATCCATCTCACCAAAATGAAGGCGCTTGGCTTCTGTGGCCACCGTATTTAAAATTTGACCCAGTGTGTCCCCTAAGGTCCCTTCCCAATCAAATACCACCAAGTGATACGACCTATTCATGGCGCATACTCCGAACTCTCAATTGTTTGAGTGTCTCAGCAAATCGTTCATCCAAATCCGCTTGAAACATATAATTTTTGTCATTCAGATTAAATTGAATTGCTCTGGCATGCAAATAAAGACGTGATTTTTTTGCATCGATCCCATCCAGCGCTAATTGTCCTCCATATTTTTGATCCCCCACGATGGGGTGATGAAGATACGCCGCGTGCACCCGGATTTGATGGGTTCTGCCGGTTTTGGGCATCGCTTCCACCCAACAAGACTGCTGGTAATTTTCAAGCAGCTTAAACGAGGTCATGGAGGCCTTGCCCGCCTCACTCACACGCACCATGCGTTCGCCTGATTTTAAGGTGTTTTTTTCCAGAGCAACCTCCACAGTCACTGATTTTTTTCCTTCCCAGGGGTGACACACAAGCGCCCAATAAGTTTTAGTGACCGTACGCGCCGCCAGCAAAGCCTGAACAGCACGCAACATGCTGCGTTTTTTGGCTAATAAAAGACACCCTGAGGTCTCCTTATCTAAGCGATGGACCAATTCCAAATAAGGCAAATCAGTACGGGTTTGACGCAACGCTTCAATCACCCCCAAACTTAGACCACTTCCTCCGTGAACCGCAATGCCCGCGGGCTTATTCACAACAAGCAAGTGATCATCTTCATAAATAATGCTGTCTAATAACCTCGCTGTTAACCGAGGGCCAACATGGACGTCTTTATCCGGAGAGGTTCGCACAGGGGGGATGCGAATGCTATCGCCAGCACATATTCGTGAACTCGGCTGGGCCCGTTTTTTATTGACACGAACTTCACCGCCTCGAATAATCCGATAAACATGACTTTTAGGCACCCCCTTGAGGATCCGCATCAAATAATTGTCTAATCGTTGTCCATCCTCTTCTGCATTAATGACTGTATAGCGTACATCACTCATTGAATTAAGCCTTATATTTGCTGCGCGTGGTTTTTATTGGTATGATGTTATATTGCGTGAATAAATATTCCGCGACAGAATTATAACGCATAAACGAATAAATAGTTTACCGGCTGGTAAAATAACTGGCTATACAACAACAAGACGCGCTTCCCTTGAATCATTTATGGAAGGAAGCAGCCCAGCACCAGAGTCAAATTGAATACGAACTCATCAGATACCCGCGCATGCAAGACATGCTATGAAAGCCAGTATGCCCCTTATATTACGAAGGCAATATGCGCACGGTCTGTCATTAAGAGTCACTCTATAAAAAGGTCTCGGGGCTTGCTTAAAAAAGGGTTCGCTTGTCATCCACGCTTGAACGATCTAGGCAAAAACCATTTTTCAAACCATGAACAATGACACCGGCGTTTAGCATGCCTCATCAAGGCATGCTAAACGCCGGTAAAGCCTCAATCAATTCAACCGGATTTCAAGTTGGACCCTATCCTTTTACTCTATTGATTCTCGTCATTAGCGCCCTTTTAGGGGTTAAAAATGGAAAAAATGTTAATCAATGCGACACAAAACGAAGAAATTCGTGTCGCACTAGTCAAAGACAATCATTTATATGATCTGGACATTGAATGTCCATCAGAGGTCAAGAAAAAAGGCAATATCTATAAAGCCGTGGTTACCCGGAGGGAACCTAGCCTTGATGCGGTTTTTGTTGAATATGGCTCAAAACGCCAAGGGTTTTTGCCCTTCAAGGAAATCGCGCCTGAATATTTTAATAAACGCGTCAATCAAAATGATGAGGTTAAGCCCTCGATTACCTCATTAATCCGCGAGGGCCAAGAGCTACTCATTCAAGTTGATAAAGAAGAGCGCGGGAACAAAGGTGCGGCCCTCACCACCTTTATCACACTCGCAGGCTGCTACCTGGTTCTCATGCCCAATAGCCCTCGCTCAGGCGGTATTTCAAGGCGCATTGAGGGCGATGATCGCGATGAATTAAAAGAAACCTTAAATGCCTTGGAATTAAACGAAGACATGGGCCTGATTATTCGTACAGCCGGTGTGGGTAAAGGCCAAGACGAGTTACAAGGTGATTTAGACATGCTCTGCAATCAATGGCATGCGATTAAAGCCGCCTATGGCACACAGCTCGCACCCTGTTTAATTCACCAAGAAGGCGATGTGATTATTCGCTCCATCCGCGATAATTTACGTAAATCAATCGATGAAATCATCATTGACGACCAAATCTCTTACGTCAAAGCCAAGCAATATATTGAACAAGTTAAACCTGATTTTTTACCCCATCTGAAGCTCTATAACAACAGCATCCCACTCTTTAATTTTTACCAAATCGAAAGCCAAATCGAAACAGCCTTTCAGCGCGAGGTGTTACTGCCCTCAGGCGGCGCACTCGTGATAGATAGAACGGAAGCCCTTGTTTCAATTGATATTAACTCGGCAAAAGCCACTGGCGGCTCCGACATTGAGGCCACTGCTGTCAACACAAACCTAGAAGCCGCGGATGAAATTGCAAGACAATTGCGCTTGCGTGATCTCGGGGGATTGGTCGTCATCGACTTCATTGACATGAGCTCCAACAAAAACCAGCGCGACGTTGAAAATCGACTTAAAGAAGCCTTAAAAGCCGACCGAGCGCGCATCCAAGTGGGCCGTATTTCACGATTCGGGCTCCTTGAAATGTCACGCCAACGCTTGCGATTATCCTTGGGCGAGTCAGCACAAGACGTGTGTCCTCGTTGTGAAGGCCGGGGTACGGTTCGCAATATTCAATCGCATGGTTTATCCATCATCCGTCTCATCGAAGAAGAAGCTTTAAAAGAAAAGACCTCTGAAATTCAAGTCCAGCTCCCTGTGGAAATGGCGACTTTTATCATCAATGAAAAACGTGATTTTATTATTAACATTGAAAAACGTCATAATGTGCATGTTTTGATCGTGGCAAACCCCTACATGCAATCACCCCAATACAATATCACACGCCTTAAAGAGGACAATGTGAGCAAAACCAAGAAACCCAGTTACACATTGATTCAACAACCTGAGTTAGACATTACACCAACAGAGCCTCACCGATCCACATTTGATGTCCCTGTTGTTAAATCTTATGGAAGCAACCAAACGATTAAACAAAAAGAAACTGGCTTTTTCAAACGGTTGTGGAGTAATTTGCTAGGCACAGAATCAACAACAGGATCACGTTGTGATATATCAAAACACAACCATCCTTCAGAGGTGAAGAAAAGCACCTCATCTAGCCAATACCCTGAAAAACGCAATCCATCAAATCAAGGCAACCGCAGAAGACGGCCAACCGCCGCCGCTGCCAATCAACCCACCCGGCAACCAACCCATACCAATCCAAACCCTGCTGCCGCACGTAAAAAACCAAGTCCCGCAGCAGCACATCCAAATGCCCGGGTTGTTCCCATCAAAGCTGAGCCTGTTAAAAAGACCCCCCCTGTGACCAAAGACACCAATGATGAGCCAGGCAATATCTAATCGAGAGCCAGCATCCTTAGTGTCATTAGAGTTTTAATGAAAGACCACCAATTCCCGCCCTGCGTCAGAGCTCAATGAGCAAGCAGTTATGTTTAGATGCTATTCGCAAACCTTTAAAAGCCATGGAGGGCTTTCGAGAACGCATGTTGACCTCATGCGTGTTTGCGAATAGCATCTAAACTTAACCGCTTGCCTGCACTGAATCTATCGGTCAATTTATAATCAATATAAAATATGATTGTCTTCAGGCTACACGGGGCCCTCCTTAATTTCCTGATGGGTTTGGTGTGGTTTTAACTGGAGTAATTGGGTTATTATCTTCTGTTTGTTCTATTTTAGTAGTGATAGACTTACATTCTCTTCCTTGTGTAGCCTTACTTTTAAATTTCTGGAATTTTTCTATGGAGTGTTTAACCTCATCATTTTTAAATAAATTTTCTTTAATAAAATCTGTAAATTTATTCAGCATAATACCTATTGGTAATAGATATCCAATCGGACGATTTTCTTTTTGAGCAATAACACCTTCTGCATTTTTTGAAAATGGAACACCACAAGTTTTTAATTGACGCAATATTGATAAATCAGTCCGCTCAACAGAATTAATCTTCATTGAAATAGATTTGAACATATTTTTTTGACTATCTTCGGGGAACTTGGTTTTAATTTCATTAACAAAAAAATCAACCATGTGGGGCTGGTTTGTTTTAACTGCTTGCAATAGGTAGGTTAGCAATTGCTTTTCTTGAAGCTTATAGTCATCCTTATTGACTTGGTTTAGTAATAATTTGACACAGTCAATAGAACCGCTGTTTATTGCTACTTGAATAGTATCTCCACCAGCTATAGGGCATGGAACTAAACCTTTAGATTGTGGGAGTAAAGGGGGATGAGTATTCTGTAGAATTGTTTCAACTATTTTCTTATCAGAAAATGGTTGAGGTTTTCCATTATTTTGATAGGTCTCAATTATATGTTGCAGTAACTCAACATTACCACCCGCTGCAGCTAGTTTAATAAAATCTCCAGCATTCTCCGTCAAGATGACTTGTTCATTAAAACATTTATTACATTTATTGTTTTTTAAAAGTTCATCGAAAGACTCTTTGCGACCAGAAGCGATAGCAACTTTAAAAAGTCTTGCAAGATTTACTTCATCTTTTTCAGGAATTTTTTCCAGTAGCTTGCCTAGCACCTTGGTGCTGTTGTTTCCAACAGCCATATATGCTGAATTGAGGGGGGCTTTATCTTTCAAGCCTTTCTTATATAATTCGTCTATAGCATCGTTATCATTTTGAACAATTGCTAAGAACAAATTATCCATACTTCCCCATCTTGTTATTGCAGTCTGACTAGGCTCAAGGTATTTTTTATACAGCTCCTTAATTTCCGGGAATTTCCTGGAGCTATTCTCACTGGCAGGGTGTCTAACCACTTGAATAGACATTCCTAAAGGTCCATTAAGTTCAAGCGGTCCTGTAACCATGCTCAACTTATGGCTAATTTCTAGCGGGTCAGTAATCCTGCCTAATTGCCCACTATAATGAAAAACGTTGTGATGCAACTCATGAACCAAGTCCTCTTCATTGGAGAATGTTTTAAATCCATATTTATAATTAGGGTCATATACAACATATTCCCCATTTTTTTTATTAATTGTAATCGCATGATTAATGCTGCGAACGACCATGGCCTCATCATCTCTCAATGCAAGGTCTTTTAATATAGCACTCCACTTTTTATCGCTAGTGACTAATCCTAATTCAAATAAACTTTTTAAACGTTTACCGTCTATTTGTAAGGTTTCAAGTGATTTTAGCGAAGTTGACTCTTTGTTAAAGAGTATAGGAGAAAAGCTTAATACAATTTCTGTTGCAAAGTGATTTATTTCAGAGTCCAATTCGGTTTCCGTAGTCATTGTGCCGATTCTACTTAAAACTCTTCTAAATTCATCTTCTCGACCTTCAAGTACATATTTTGCATAAAGAGTTGCTAAACCATTACAAATCCCTGTTTTATTCATACGTACTGGCAAATTATGCCAGTCGAGATATTTGTTTAAATGATCAATTACATTAGCTTGATTAATTACTGTCAATTTATACTCCTTTTTGACACTGTATGTTAACTATACCGCTAATGACTTAACAGAAGATGAATACCAGGGTGTCGGAGCAACGTAGAAATGTCCGGTTTAAACAAAGCAGACGGTTCCCTTTTGTTTTAAATAGCTCTGAGAAGCGGCCACTTTGGTCTTGGCAGCTTAAATTAATAAGCTGCTAAACCCCCTCACGATCATCGCCGTCCCCGGCTGTATCGCAACTTAATTATAGACCATGTTCAAAAAATCGACATTATTGCCGTGCTTTTTGAGCATAAATTTCTCTTCTTATTGGATTGATAATGAAATGTCGCCATGGATGATTCGCTGGTGGCGTATGTTTTTTTGCATTACCCCTTGTAGAATCTACTGGCTTTGTTGTGTAACCCCTGGCGGTATCTTCCTTCACAAAATTCAGCCGGATCGAGGGCTGTGGTATCCAGAACAACGGTCTAACCTATGCATAACTTTTTCGGTCTTAATAAGTAACGTCCGTAAGTACCACTCTGATGTTACGCCCTCACGGGCGTACGATACCGCGCATAAAGCGCAGTACGTAGGCAGTTTACGTGTTTCATTCAAAAACAACATGTTATATTACTGGAGTTTGGACAAACCACGATCTAATACGAGCCCGTGAGCGTGGGCGAGCCCGAGCCCGCCCGAACCCGATCAATCTGATTTTTGAGACAGCCGCCCAAACCCAGACAAAAAGCATCTGGTCGACAATTTGGGGACATTCAGGTAAAACGCATACGTCATCCTATCGTTAAAAAATCGAAAAAT
>CANJHO010000123.1 GCA_947474165.1 Legionellaceae bacterium | reverse complement strand
TTGAAAGCTTAATCGAGCATCCCGCCATCATGACCCATGCCGCAATCCCAACTGAACTTCGAAAACGCCTTGGGATTGATGATGGACTCATTCGACTATCGGTCGGCATTGAACACATCGATGATCTCATCGATGATCTTCATCACGCCCTAAATTAACCACTGGAGCCTATTCATGAACCTATTAAAAAAAATAAAGGGGCCGCTGACTGGCAGCTTAGCCTTATTGACGCTTTTATTCTCAACGCTATTGTGCTTTATTCCTATTCTTGTCCTAGGACTAATCAAATTACTTCCAAACCAACATCTCAAAATCAACTGTTCGAAAATGGTTGATATAATCGCACAAAAATGGGTTGGACTGAATACATTTTACATAAAAAAAGCAAAGCTCGTCGAATGGAAAATCACAGGTCTTGAACATTTTAAAACTGAAAACTGGCATTTGGTGGTAGCGAACCATCAAAGTTGGCTCGATATCGTCGTGTTGCAAAGCCTATTTAATCGTAAAATACCGGTATTAAAATTCTTTATCAAAGATCAACTCAAGTGGGTGCCCTTCCTCGGCTTTTCTTGGTGGGCAATGGGCTGTCCTTTTATGAAACGCTATACACCCGCATACCTCGCTAAAAACCCCCATAAAAAGGGCAAAGATATAAAAGCAACCCAAAAAGCACTTCAACAATTTAAGCAAACCCCTGCAACGCTAATGAGTTTTATAGAGGGAACCCGTTACACCACTGAAAAAAAATTGAAACAACAGTCCCCCTATCAACATTTATTAAAACCCAAAGCTGGCGGGATTGGATTTGTAATCAGTGCAATGAACCAGCAAATTAACCAACTGCTAGATGTCACCATTCGCTACCCCAATGGGGATCATTCTCTATGGAATTTTTTATGCAATCGAATCAATACAATCCATGTCCATATTCGCCAAATTCCCATTCCACAACAATTTTTGAGCGCCTCTCTCATCGAGGATGATAAAACACAATCTGAATTTCGACAGTGGCTTAATGAACGGTGGGCTGAGAAGGATCAATTGATCAGCACAATGAAAATAGAAGATTAGTTTATTCAACTTCAATAGGTTAGGAGGCCTTAACATGACAGCATTAGAGCAAGTAATTAATCATCATTTTGAACAACGACAACAATTAACTCCCAATAATGTATCCAACACACTACGGGATGCATTAGAAGAAGTCATGACAGGTCTTGATAAGGGTCAACTCAGAGTGGCTGAAAAAATAGGGGCCGATTGGGTGGTTCACCAATGGCTAAAAAAGGCGATTCTTTTGTCATTCAAAGCCTATCCCAATCAAATCATCGATGCTGATTTTTGTCAGTATTATGACAAAGTAGCCCCCAAATTTACAAATATGGACATAAGCGCATGGTCAGAAACAGGCGTTCGCGTCGTGCCACCTGCCATGGTTCGCCGAGGTGCTTTTATTGGAAAAAATACCGTGCTCATGCCCTCTTACGTTAATATCGGTGCGTACGTTGACGAGGGGGTAATGGTTGACACCTGGGCTACCGTTGGTTCGTGCGCTCAAATTGGCAAAAATGTACATCTCTCCGGTGGCGTTGGGATTGGTGGTGTCTTAGAGCCCCTACAAGCGAACCCCACCATTATTGAAGATGATTGTTTTATTGGTGCACGTTCAGAAGTGGTAGAGGGCGTCATTATTGAGCGGGGATCTGTGCTGTCCATGGGGGTTTTTATAGGCCAAAGCACCAAAATATATAACCGTGAGACAGATCAGGTCAGTTATGGGCGCATTCCAGCAGGTTCTGTGGTTGTTGCAGGGACCTTGCCCTCTGACAATGGCAAATATAGCCTCTATTGTGCCGTCATTGTAAAACAAGTTGATGAAAAAACACGGGCTAAAACCAGTATCAATGAGCTATTAAGAGAAACAAGATAATGAACAATCTCAAAGCCCACCTTGCAAAACTCATTGCATGTCAGTCTATCACACCCAATGATGCGGGTTGTCAAGACTATATGATCGATGTTTTAACAGCCCTTGGCTTCCACTGCGAGCGTTTTGATAATCCCCCTGTCTCCAATTTTTTTGCGCGCCTAGGGAATGATAAAGGGCCACTATTACTCTTTGCCGGTCATACCGATGTTGTACCGATCGGAGAAAGGTCTAAATGGCACACTGATCCTTTTACCTTATCGCAGCAAGAAGGGCTCTTGTATGGTCGAGGCACAGCTGACATGAAAGGTAGCTTGGCCTGTATGTTGCAGGCCGCCTCACGATTTGTTCAAAACAACCCCCATTTTAAAGGCAGTCTCGGTTTTCTTATAACCAGCGGTGAAGAAGGAGATGACTTTAATTTAGGCACGCCTTATGTGATGGCTCAACTAAAAAAACGCGACATCAAACCCACCTACTGTCTTGTTGGTGAACCCACAAGCAATAACAAAGTCGGTGATGTCATTAAAATTGGACGCCGTGGATCACTCACAGGCACCCTTCTACTCCAGGGAAAACAAGGACACGTGGCCTATCCCCACCTGGCTGAAAATCCGATTCACACGCTTAGCCCGGCATTGCTTGAACTCACCACAACCTGCTGGGACAATGGCAACGCCCACTTTCCACCAACATCCTTGCAAATCACCCATATCAAAGCGGGTGGAGAAGCCAATAATATTATCCCAGGCGAACTAAGCCTACATTTTAACCTTCGTTATTCAACAGAACATACCTCAGAAACCCTAAAGACGGCAGTCCTCTCCTGTTTCACGCGCCATGGCTTAAACCCCTCAATTCATTGGCGCGTGAATGGCGAACCTTTTTTAACCGCTAACGGACAACTATTAGAAAAATGCATCCAGAGTATTCAATCAGAAACCCAACAACAACCTGAATTGTCCACCAGTGGCGGCACATCAGATGGGCGCTTTATTGCACCTTACGGAATTGAAGTGGTTGAATTGGGGCCTGTCAATAAAACCATCCACCAGGTCAATGAATGCGTATCCTTGGCTGATTTGGAAACACTGAGTCATCTCTATTATTCATTGTGTGTCAACCTGTTAGGTTGACACATGGTGTCTAACTTACAGAATCCAATAACGCTGCTATTGCCTTGCTATCAGCCTTTGCTTTTTCATCCACAACCTTGACCACACAAGAATCAG
This sequence comes from Legionellaceae bacterium, assembly GCA_947474165.1. Classification (GTDB taxonomy): domain Bacteria; phylum Pseudomonadota; class Gammaproteobacteria; order Legionellales; family Legionellaceae; genus CANJHO01. The sequence goes on along the minus strand of CANJHO010000123.1, from coordinate 5,145 downwards.
ACCATACATTTAATGCGGTCTCAAGCATATCAATGAGGGCATAAAAAGGTAAAATAATCCCTAGCAAAGTAATCGGTACATTCATACTGGCTAAAAGGCTCGCACTAAGAAAAAAACAACCCATAGGAACGCCTGCATTCCCTATCGCTGCAACCGTTGCCACAACAACCCATAAGCCCATGGTCGCAAGGGACACTTCAATCCCATTGTTTTGCATCAGATAAATCACTGTTGCAAAAATAAATGCCGCACAGCCATTCATGTTAATGCTGGTGCAAAGTGGTAATACAAATCGGCTAATCTCAGGTTTTACATTTAAATTTTTCTCAACAGTATCCATGGTGACAGGGAGCGTCCCTACCGATGACTTCGAAAAAAATGCCAGTGATAAAGCAGGCAACATCCCTTTCATGGTAGCAAAGGGTTTTATCCCTTGCCACCGCAACCATAATGGAAGAATAATAAAACCTTGAACTAAATTAGCAAGCACCACAATCAGTAAATACTCACCAATTCCCTTGATCGTTGTTCCAGTGCGCAACTGAATTACTGTGGTTGTGATAAAACCAAACAAACCAAGCGGAATGATCATGATCACCCAATTCGTGATCACCATAAATAATCCATGTGCCCCTCGAAAAAAATGAGTAATGGTTTCCCTTGCCGCCTTGTCAGGAATAAAACGGATAGCAATACCGACTGTAATGCCTAAAAATAAGACACTAATCACCTGTTGCTCGATGAAAGGCGAAAAAATAGTCGTGGGAATAAGATGGGCAATATACTGCATATAACCCAGATGATCCGTCGGTAATGTCGGTGTCGGATAACCCACAACTGTGACCATACTGGGATGTATTAAGATATAAAGCAGGCAGCTCACGGCTGCAGCAACCAAAGTGGTCCCCAACGTGTAGGTCATGGTTCGTCGCCAAATGGTTTTCATGACACCATCTGAGCGATAATTAGAAAGGGTTACAATGATTGAAAGTGCAATAATGGGTAAACTAATGCATTTAAAAATGCGAATAAAAACATCTGAAATCAATAAACCCAGTGTTTTAAGAACACCGATATCTGACAATCCGCTAAAAATACCCAACGAAATCATGATGGCATATAAAACTGGCGTACTGAACCAAATACTAGTGAGGGTTGACTTGTGTTCGCTGCACATAATAAAACCTTTTAAAAATAAAAACGAAAGTGAATGGGTAACACGAATTCAACCCCAACAACAGCCTATTTGATGAACCGCAGACGCAACCCCATCCAACATTTTTTGTAAATTTAACATTAAATTATCCTTTACAGTCATAAAATGTAGTAAATTAGAACATAAAGGTTATATTTTAACATTTATTCATGTTTTGTCAAGTAAAATACTGTACTATTGCATCGCATGCGAGCTGATTGAAATTAGTAATTTACACTTTTAAAATTGCAATGTATAAAATTAATTATGTATCAATACCAAGGTCTTAGAATGAAATATCCCATGATGTGCTTATTGTTCAATATTGGCCTCTGCCAAACCGTTGTTGCTGAACCCCTCATCTATAATAATCTATACCTCTCCTATGTATCAGAAAAAGCAGCCCAATCAATTGCCCAATATGTTCAGCAACAAGGTCTAGGGGGAATTAGCTTACGCGATTTCCGTGGGGATGCTGGATTTAATAACCAGCACTCCCTATTAAAAGCCATCGCTGCACCCTTTGAAGCGACACCAATCAGCCAGGAAAAGCCTCAGATATTGGGATATTGGAGCAATGAAGGGATCTACACCAATGATCCAAAAACACGTGCGATACCAGAGGCACCCTATGGCGTACCCGGCAGCAAAGATCTGCTTGGCTACCCTGTTTTAAACCCCGACTTTACTGATAAATTAGTGGGTATGAATGGCATTGTCTATGGATTTCTCCAGGCACAAACCCAAACCTATTCCTATGTCGATAACAAGCCCAATCAAGTGGTTACCGTGAATAATAAAACACCAGATGCCATCGGCACGCTCTACTTCACTGATCCACACGCTGATCTATCCACAGCAGGAGCCTCATTGATTCAAGACGCTTTTTGTAGAAAAAACAACACCATTTGTGATTTTACTTTAACCAACCGTAACCAAGCCATCGAATTAAAAAACCAGGCAAAAATGGGAAATTTTACTGCATTTACGCTCATCGATCATAAAAATAATGATAACACGTTGGGACACTTACTTAAATTTATTAGCGTGGGCGGTCCGTCCCACGAGGCAAGTTTTGAAGACGCATTTAACCAACCCAATGGCATTGAGAATTTTGTCAACTCAGCAAAAACACTCCTCTCAGCTTATCCTATCGATGGCATTGATTTAGATTATGAAAACCCGCGAATGACGGCCAACAATGCCGAGCATTTTGCACTACTGGTAGCCCAATTAAAAGAAGCGATGCCAGATAAACTCATTAACATCACCATTTTATCAGATACAGCTTACCTCAATGGATTATATGAAGGACACTATGGATTTGCCAATCATACCCTACGTGACATAGCCCCCCTTGTGAATCATATTAATCTTATCACCTATCAAGTTGATGGTGCATTGACAAAATCACAGGATGGGAGCCTCTTATCAAGCTTTCTAAGCAACTTAACAATCCCTCTGAATGCTCCTAATGGCTATCAATTGAGTATAGAAAATTCTGTCAATGCCGCATTAATAGCAGGGGCTTCACCGGCTCAATTAATGCTGAGTATCCCAACTTATGGAAGTGCTTTTGCCGGGATTAAGCCAGACAATAATGGACTATTTAACCCCATTTCAATCACAACGCCTTTACCCCAGGGCGACCTGGATGCCCTCGATTGCTCAACAGCCATCAAGGCCCCCTCCCCTAAACGGTGCCGGGGTGCGTTTCAGTATCACTACATTCTCGAGCATATGCTTGACAATGGCTTAACTGAAACCAACCATGAAACAAAGGGTATCGTCATTGGCACTACCGCTTATGGCGTTAGCTGGTCCCCCCCTACGGTCACCAATTATCAACTTAAAATAACCAATGTCGGAAAATTAAGTGATTTGTCTTTTAATGTATCCATTGGCGACTTTGTAGCCCCTGATTTTTTTAATGTACTAACCGATAAAATCTATGATGCAAAGACAACAGCACGTATTAATGGACAGGACAATTTAACAGTAAAATGGTCAACCAGTTGGGGCCCCAGTGGGCAATGCAATTTAAAACTTAACTTCACACGAAATACCCATGTGATCATGAAAATTACACCAGATAATACAACTGGCAAATATATAACCTATTGTACCTTTGCAGGATTAGGAGTCTATACATAGCATTATAAATACCGCCAACTAATAACGCCCGCATTAATCAAATGTTCCGAAGCCTCACCACAAGCGACTACTTTATCGGGTTTTGCAATGCGTAACTGCAGTATTGAAGCCTTAGACGAAGTACTTGCAATGGTAATTAGCCAGTGATGACTGCTTAGTAATTGATTGGTTGACCTTATTTTCAAACAAGGATACAAACCCAGATCATCCATCAAATAATCATATCTATGCTGATTATCAGTCAATGAGCAGCCCCCATGATTTGATACCAACCTAATGATATGGTTTGGATTTTCATTTGTGAAAACACACTCGGGATTTACCCCCTCAAGCATCAATCGGCTTGCTGTGGCTTCTAGTTGATGAAATGCCTGATGCGTTTCTTGCACTTGATGATTCACTTTGACACACAAAAAAACAGCCTGCAGGAGTGTTAAGATAAATAATGTCAATAGGCTCATCATCATGACGGTAATGAGCAAGACCATCCCTAATTCACGCACTTTCACAGCGCTCTTACCCTTGTTTCAACCACGATAGTCTCTGTATCCTCTAAACCCAACTGAACCACTATAACCCTTTGGCCAGTTTCATAAGCGATATGGGCTGATAAAGAATGCACAGCGGTTGTCAATTCTTCCGAATGGTGATGCTGATAAAAGAGGGAGCCTTTTCCATTTTTATCCTGTCGAATAAAATAGCGCTCCTCTAACCACTCCCCTACATAAATAGGCTCATGATAATCAAAAGCAAGCGGCAGATTTAAAATTATTCGTTGATTAGACCCAACATGAACAACACCTTGAACCTGCTGTACCTCAGCATGATAACAATCAGCGATCAATATAGAATCACCCTGATGGCGTGGGGCTAAAGCCGTCATTAACAATTGTGTTGGGCTTTCTACCTGCAATACCGTATCAAACCGGTCACTCATTCGATTGATTGCTAATAAACGGTTATGATGAGTTGATACATCAATGGCTGTCAGGGGGTTAGACCTATCCCGCCTATCCACCGTCACTAAATCATCAATGCTTAAACAAGGGGTAAATCCTGCTTTTCGACTGCTATTTCTAAGCAATTCAATGACCAACTGCAGATCAATGCCTTGCTCTAAGGTGGCTTGAAGATGATGATATTGTTTTTTGACCACTAAATAATGCTGCATCAGGATAATCACAATAAAACTTGATAAAAAAATAGAGACCAAGATCTCTGACAAACCAATACCCCGTTGATGCTTCATCTCAATCAGGCCCCTGTGAGTAGGCCAAATACTGAAAAGAATGGCTTCCAATCAATACCGTTTGTTGGACATCAAGATGTTCGGTACGATTATCCGAAGCTAATAATAAATGCTCGCGCGACTGTAGTACATTAACAAACTGACTCACTTGCCACTGCTGTTTTAGCAAAGCCAAGGATGTGGCGGTCAGCAGTAAAAGCGACACCAGCACATCGGTCAAGGAAAATCCTTGATTCATGTTTAAATTCCATTTGAGGTTGGTTCAAGGGATGAAGCTTAATGCTTAATTCTGAAGGATCGCAAGTAAAATTAAGAAAAGGTGAGCATGGTATCGCCTTATCATTACCAAGTCCTAATCAGCCACGGCGTGTCGGGGGCCTGTCATGGTAGTCTTCGTTTTACATGCTCGCAAGCTCCGCGTGAAAAACAAAGACCACCACGCCACCCCTCCAACTAGATTGATGAGGCACTAGTCTCTATAACAAACTAACTGGAGGGGTGGCATGGTGGTTTGTATTTTCCGCGCGGAACGCAGTGAGCACGGACA
>CANJHO010000122.1 GCA_947474165.1 Legionellaceae bacterium | reverse complement strand
CGCCCACGCTCACGGGCTCGTATTAGATCGTGGTTTGTCCAAACTCCAGTTTTTTATTAAGTCATTTTTTAATGTGTTTTCTAATGTATTTCCGGGATCCACTTCTCACTTAGCACGAAACTATTTTACTCACTTCCAGCCAATAACAAAGACATTTTTTAAGATATTTTTTTTTAATATGAGCACAAAAATAATACTAATCAACGGTGATTCGATTGATTTCCTCAAGGCTTGTTATCCCTTCTTTAACTTTTTCAAGCCCTGATTGATACAAGCTTAGCATTCCTTCTTTTTGTGCTTGTTGAAGCAAATCCTCTGAGGTGCCTCCTGACATAATCAGTTGGCCCAGGGTTTTTGTGAGGGGCATGAGCTCAAAGATTCCGATGCGTCCTCGGTATCCATCGGTGCATTGGTCACAGCCTACTGCTTGATAGGATTGAAGGAGCGTGGCATCTTTCGGGCTAAGGCCTAGCTCAATTAAACTGTTGGCAGGGATTGTATCGCGCATTCGCTTGCAATGCTCGCAGAGGCGGCGGATGAGGCGCTGCGCGATAATTAAGCTCACGGAACTTACAATGTTAAACGTAGGGACACCGATATTAAGCAGTCGGGTTAAGGTTTCGGCAGCACTATTCGTGTGTAAGGTTGATAGGACCAGGTGGCCGGTTTGAGCGGCTTTGATGGCGATTTCAGCGGTTTCTAAATCGCGCATTTCGCCGATCATAATAATGTCGGGATCTTGCCGTAAAAAAGCACGCAAAATGTTTGAAAAGGTTAATCCTGCTTTGAGATTAATCGTTACTTGATTGATGCCTGAGATTTTCATTTCAACAGGATCTTCAGCCGTTGATATATTTTTTTCAAGGGTGTTTAGATGATTTAATGCGGTATATAGGGTCGCGGTCTTTCCACTGCCTGTAGGGCCTGTGACCAATATCATGCCTTGTGGGCGTGTGATGGCCCGAACAAAGGTTGTTTTTTGAAGCCTATTTAATCCTAGCGCTTCAATGCCGAGTTGGATGGTATCGGGATCCAGGAGTCGCAGTACAATTTTTTCACCGGCAACGGTTGGGCAAGTACTGACCCTGATATCGATGGCGCGGGTAGCGGACAAGTTCATTTTAAATCGGCCATCTTGTGGGAGGCGTCGCTCCGAAATATCCAGATTTGACATTATCTTAAGGCGTGCGGCAATACGGGCTGATAATCCTATTGGCGGTAAAGCGATGACCTTTAGTAATCCATCCTGACGATAGCGGACCCGATAAAGGGTTTCATAAGGCTCAAAATGAATATCTGAAACCCCTTTATTAATGGCCTCAATGAGCATTCGATGAATAAATTTGACAACTGGGGTATCCTCATCCTTGGTTTTTGAGGCGGTTAATTGATGGGTGCTTTTTTCTGGTATTCCTTCAAGTTGATGCGTTGTTTGTGATTTTTCAAAATAATCAAACAATCCTTGGTGTTCTTTTTTTTGACGTAATCCCTCCATGATCACCAGTAATTTATCGGTCTCAACAACCACCGGATGAATATACAAACCTGTGTGAAATTGAATATCTTTTAGAGCGGATTGCTGGCTCGGATCATCCGTTGCCACATAGAGTTGGGTGCCTCGATGAAATAAGGGGAGCAATGCATGCTGTTGAATAAGTTTTTCATTGATGAGAAAAAGCGGAAGTGAATTTAGCTCGATACCGTCCAGATCAATCAAGGGCAACCCATATAGCCTTGCGATAGCAGGGGCCACAAGTCGGGCTTTGATAAGTCCATTGACTACTAAATATTGGAGTAAATTTTGTTGGCTTGCGATGGCGAAAGATTGGTAGCTTAGGGCTTGATCCTTGCTTAAAATAGATGAGTCGACCAATAAGTGTGCAATTCCTTGCAATCGTTCTTCTGTAACTGTGGGCATCATGGGTATTTTTTCTATAAATAAAACAGAACTATAGACAAAAACATCGAATGGTGCATTAATAATTATCATTTTAATGAATTGAGATGGTTATTTTGTTATTGGATGAGCAAGCCCCCATATACCATTCCTTAGATGAATGGTTTCTACAGCCTCAGGGACATCATGTGGCTAAAGCCTTTGCGGCTGAATTAATGCAGATCAAAGGGCAGTTTAGCGGGCAAAATTTATTACAATTGGGCAGCTGTGGGGAGAATATTTGGTTATCTACCCTTAAGTTTCGCCATAAATGGTTGGTAAGCCCTTGTATCGTGCCTAAAAAAACTTCGTTGGTGAGCTCACTTACCCTGTTGCCAGTGGATAGGGATAGCATCGATTGTGTGATTGCGCCCTTAACCTTTGAAGCCTTTGGTGGGGGTAAAAATCCAATTGATGAAATTGATAGGATCTTAAAACCCATGGGGCATGTTATTTTTTTTGGTATTAATCCCATTAGCTTTTGGGGCGCGGCATTACGGTGGGGGCGTCTCGCTTCCATCAGTGCATCGCCTAAAGCGCTTACCTCATCGCTCACGGTCAAGCACGCTATGCTAGAGCGGGGATACCGACAATGCGCTTTGACCAGTTTTTATTATATTCCACCGGTTAGCAGTGAATCCATGATTAAAAAATTAGAATTTTTTAATGAAATGGGTAAAATGATTTGGCCTTTTCCTGCCGGTTTTTATTGTTTCATCGTACAAAAATATCAACCTTGTCATCCCTCGTTACGCTATGAGGTGGTGGGCAATGGGTTGTTGCCTGTGCCTACGGTGTAAGGCCACTGCCCCATCAATATTGCATTAGCAATGTCAGATTATTTTGATTTTTTTTATCAACTCATCAAACCATATCGATAATTTGTGCTAAAATAAATCATATAGATATTAATTGGAGCGATTGTGCCCAATCCAACCATTCAACAACAAGCCAACGCACAAAGTTATTACATGGACTTTGTGCAAAAACGTGCAAAAGAAGAGGCTCTGAAAAATAAACGGAACCTTGCTTTTGATCCTCAAGGTCGTGTTTTATTGGATGTGACCCTGAGTCAAGATGATAAAATTAAGATTTTGGAATCCATTGATCCGAGCTTCAGTCGTGAAAATCTGGGTGCTCATTCTGAGTCCTTCATGAATAAAGCGCTTGAGAAAGCGCTTGGTATAAAGCCAACGCCAACCACCACAGTGAGTGTGGACATTAGGACTATTAAAGATAAGAAAGGTAATACCCCACTCTTTCATCAATTTAAAGCAAAGGTAGTTAATGAGGGATTAACCGATGCCGAATTAAAGTTGTTTAATTCAGCAATTCAACAAGCGCCTACTGGCAGTATCATTGCGTTACAACAAGAATTTCATTTCCACTTAGGGCTTACTGGTCGCGTGTATCAAGAAATCGCTCAGTCTCATGGGCATGAGATACTACCCGCGGATCTGAAAAAAGCCCATGATGAGGCAATGCTAGAAGTTAATGGTTTGGTCATGAAAGCCTATTCAAAGGCATTTCAATCGGCACAGTCTAAAGACGGTCAGTTAGATATAGGCAAATTAAATAAAGAATTAGATAAGGCTCGAAAAGCCATCATGCCGGAAGCACACACCTTGATGAGGCAGGCCATCGTTAGAAATACAGGCGTTGCATTAACTAAAGCTGAACTAAAAAAAATAAAGTCAGGCGAAGGAATTAAGCATGTGGCTGAAAGGTTAACGGCAACAGCCAATGATTTTTTGCATACAGACGGTGGGCTCGGATTAGCCACGTGGATTGCTGGTTCTGAGAATACGGCTCATCATCGTGTTGAAGGGGCTCATGTTGCTGATAGGCAGATTATCACGTGTCCAATGAATAGTTCAGGTGATTTAATTGAGAGTAAAAATCCACGGATACAAGTGCGGACGCCATCATTACCTCTAAAGGAGGGCTTGAGTGATGAAGCATATATTGATGATGTTGTAACAAAGCTTAATCATATTGATGAAAAGTATGATTTCAAAACAGTATTGAGTGATCAAGATCCTAAGGCTTATATATATAACAGTTACACGGCACTCAATGATTTCCTTGGGGATAGGGGGGGGAATTTACAAACACAAAGTGCGGATCATATTTTACGTGGTGCACATCGTCATAATGCAAATCAACTGGAATCCCCCTCACCGGTATTTTGCTTGGTTCAGAATATTTCTACGAATGGGTTTGGTGATGAGTTAGGGTATAACAATTCAAATTCATTGGTTAAAGAGACGACCTTAATGGCAGAGTTGTCTATGTTGCATACCCTTTATGATACAGCTGATGAAGATGGGAAGTACAAGATAAATGATATTTTTACTCAATATAAATTGTTTCTTGAACTAGAAAATCCCCCAAAGTATTTTTCAGAATCTGAATCTGGAAAAGAGGCGATTTCAAAGATTCAGGAGTTGAAAACAGAATGGGCTGAAAATCAAGAAATCATTCCAGCTCCAGAGTCCCCTAATATGTTGGAGAATGCCAAAAGAACTTTGAAGCATTTGATGGTGAATAACTTACATTTTAACAAAGATTATTCCATATTGTTTCAATCTCTTTCTGTTTTTGTAGAAGAGGCTTCTATTGGGGGCTGTAAAAGTGGTAACGAAAGAGCACAGGCTATCAATGGGCGTGTTGCGATCCTGGATTCGATAAATAATATAGATCCTCGTGATCTATCAGAAGATGAAGCAATTATTAATCAAATACTTGGCTATAAAGTTATAAATAGTAAGGATATTAAGACAGTTGCAGATGAGTTAAAAAATGCGCTTGATAGGGTCTATAATGAAAAAGGACTACAAGCGGGTGTATCTGCTATAAGTGAGCTTGATCAAGGGGCTGCAGCGGGTGTTCAGGCCAAGAAACCTTTTTTTAATATTTCAAGAAATTTTGCGGAAGTAAAACAATCAGTAATGACCAATTTACATCAAGCAAAATCAAAGGTAATGCAGGCGCATAAATCCATGACTGAAATGATGGTAGGGGCTTCAGATGGGCACTCTAAAAGCTTCTGGTCTAGAATGAAATCAAACCCGCTAGGGGTGGTCGGTGCTGTGTTGGGTATCATCACCGTTGTTCCTGCTCTTATTGTTGGCGTTCGTGGTGTAATGGATAATGCTGCGCGAAAGAGCACGATTGATGCAGCAGATGCGAGGGACCTGAAAGATTTTAGGGAAAGACCACCCCAAGCTGTTGCCTCTTCTCCTCCTATTGCGATTATTGCTCCTGTTCCGGTTGTTCCTGCTGAAGACTATAATAACTTGGGCGCGGATATGCAGGAACATGGACAGTTGAGAGATTCCTCCACGCCAGGTGCTTCTGATACTCCTGGAACAGATGACCCTTCGACAGAGTTTAGATTAGATGTTGCCGGGGAGATATCGAGCAATGAACCAACGCTACAATCTGTAAACCCTGATGTGCAATTGGACCAACAAGCTTTAAAAGCAAATTTAAAAGTAATCAGAGCGCAAGAAATACAAAGGCAGGTTGATGAATTTAGCAATGCAATTCAAGGATGTAATAATCCTGAAGAGTTAGGTAAAGTGGCGCGATCATTTATGAATAGCTTATATTATGAACAACTTGTAAAACCAGAAGCAGAACCCCTTACTAATGGTTTGGACAAAAAAGCTTTGCCCAATAATAACAAAGCGGTGATTGATAAAATAATTTCAGATAAGAAGGATGAGCTAGCGTTGAAAATATCAGAGGAGGATGACCACTCTTCCTTTAATCCCTAATAATTCATTTGAACAGAAGCGCAATGTGTTTGTATAATAGCCGTCTTCCTAAATTCGGTGTTGTGAATGACCAATAAAACGCTTTATAGAATATCTTTTGCCTATTTAGATGCTGTTTATGAAATTTATGCACGGAAAATTCATGAAAGTGATCTGTTTGGATTTCTTGTGGTAGAAGATTTTGTTTTTGGAGAGAATACGGCCTTGGTTGTTGATCCCTCAGAGGAGCGCTTAAAGCTTGAATTTAGTGGGGTTAAACGCACGTTTATTCCGATTCAAGCGGTGTTTCGCATCGATGAAGTGGACAAACGAGGGGTCGCTAAAGTTCGAGACAGGTCACCAGATGGCAATAAAGTTACGCTGTTTCCTGTTCCAGGAAAATCAAGAGATTAAATCCTCACTAACCTTAGGAAACAAGATGTCAATTCCAGAAACCATTAAAGCAGTTTATGAAAATTCAACGCTTTTATTTACCACGGATGAAATAGAAGCAGCACTCGATAGAATGGCAGTCCAGATTCATGAGAAATTAAATGATAAAAATCCTGTCATTATTTGCGTCATGGTGGGCGGCTTGGTGCCCATGGGGAATTTGCTCCCTCGATTGGATTTTCCTTTGGAAGTGGATTATGTCCATGCCACCCGGTATCGCGGTGAAATCACAGGGGGTGAACTGCATTGGAAGGTTAGGCCTGGTGTGAATTTAACAGGACGTACGGTATTGGTTGTAGATGACATTCTCGACGGTGGGGTCACCCTAGCCGCTATTTTAGCTGAAGTGAAATCCCTAGGCGCCGCTGAGGTATACAGCGCTGTATTGGTCGATAAACACCATAAGCGGGTAGAAAATGGCCTATTGCACGCTGATTTTGTGGGTTTAGAAATTGATGATCATTATATTTTTGGTTACGGCATGGATTACAATGAATACCTGCGCAATGCCCCAGGGATCTTTGTTGTGGCCCCTGAACATGAGTGAGTATGGATTAGTAGGGCACGATCTTAAATTGTGTCCGCGCGCAGTAACGTACCGTTTTCATTGAGTTTCGTCCCGGAATTTAGAGCGCCTTAGCGAGCGAAGCCGCATAAGCGCATTTAATGTCCGGGATCTATTTCTCCCTACTCTTGGAGCATAAAAAACCAATAAATGTTGCAATAAATTTCAATGTGTGTAAAATATGCAAACATTATGAAATGCAAATTGATTTATACACTAATTGGTATTCTACTTTGTACCTTGAGTTTCTGGGGAGCCTTCTACACGAAAGGGGTTCCAAAGCCGGTTATTACGGTTAAAAAAGTAGCCATTAAAACAAAAAAGTCCATCACAAAGCCGATTAAAACAACCGTGCTAAGAACAAAAACAACCAAACATAATACCTTACAACAGATAGCGTTCACTGATTTGCCAGGATGGGATGAAACCCATCTTAAACAGTCATTGCAGGCTTTTCAGACTTCTTGTAAAACTTTTTTAAAGCTTGCACCCAGTCGCGCTGTGGGTTCTAATCTTATTAATTTAAAAGCAAAAGATTGGCATCCTGCTTGTAAAGAAGCTTTACCCATTGAAAATATTGATGAAACCACTGCAAAGGATTTTTTTGAAAAATGGTTTTATCCTATCGAATTTGCTCATAAAAAATCGATTCATGGCTTGTTTACGGGCTATTATATGCCGGAATTAAAAGGTAATTTAACAAGAACTGCCGAATATAATACCCCTATTTATGGTATGCCGGGCGATTTAGAATGGAAAAGTGGTCATCAAACACATCATAAAAGAGCAAGTTCTGTTAATTTCACGCGAGAACAAATTGATAATGGGGTTCTTAGAAAAAATGCACCGGTCCTTGCTTGGATCAATAGCCCTGTCGAGCGGCTTTTTTTAGAAATAGAAGGCTCGGGTGTGATTAAGCTCGAGAGTGGTAAACATTTGTATTTAGGTTACGCGGGTGAAAATGGGAAGCATTATTCCTCAATCGGCGGTGTATTGATCAGAAAGGGGATCTTAACAAAAAATAATGCTTCTAAAGCGGCCATTAAACGTTATTTAGAGCATCGGCCGCATCAAGGAAATACAATTTTACATCAGAACAAATCCTTTGTTTTTTTTCAAAAAGTTAAACACATGATGGGCCTTGGGGCTCAAGGACAAGCACTCACACCAGGGTACTCATTGGCCATCGACAAAAAATGGATCCCATTGGGTGCACCTTTATGGCTATCAACAAAGATACCTGATGAAAAAAATGACAACGAAGATAAAGATTTTCAACGCTTGATGGTGGCCCAAGACACAGGGGGTGCAATTAAAGGCATCATGCGGGGTGATATTTATTGGGGCTCTGGTAAAAAAGCGACGTTTCTAGGTGAGCACATGAAAAATGAAGGGCATTATTGGATACTTCTTCCTAAACCTGCCTTTGATAGGTTATAACAACGCACTAGTACCGTTTCCATTTAGTTTTGACAGGCAGCATCATACAACTCGGTTTATTTATGAACATCCGAACCGCGTGCATTAGCAAGTAGCACCCTGTTTCAAGTTCCGCTCCCTAACGGTCACGGTTCGGATTAACCAGTCAAAACTAAATGGAAACGGTACTAGTG
>CANJHO010000121.1 GCA_947474165.1 Legionellaceae bacterium | reverse complement strand
TAATTCGATCTGCTGACACCGATCACAGGAACATCCAACTGTATTTCGATTAAAGTACTCCTCTGCATCAACATCACAGATATTCCAGGCGTAGATAGGGCCCATCATTGCACCCCAAGGGGCAACAATGGTGTCATTACGCAAAACTCCAAAGTACGCCAAGTTGCCCACATCATCTACTTGCGATGAAGTGACCTCAAACCAAAATCGCTCATTTGGAACATCCTCAATTCCCCAATCAACAATCACCTTAGCCATCATTCCCACGGGGATTGACTCACGAATCTCCTTTTCCGGAATTGAGAAGGTATCTGGGAAATTCTCTTCCATATATTCAACATCTTGCAATCCAATTTCCATCCACTCAGAATCCACCTCTATAAGAGTGGAGTTAAATGGTGCTTCACTTGCTAATTTAAAGTCTGCTGCCGTATGTTTGCAATTACACATGCATTTCTCCTTTTTTATTGAAGGCCATCAAGATTGATAACCCATATACCTAAGATAGGCGTTTTGACCTACTTTTCGGGTAAACAATCAATTCAAATCGAGTTTGTTAATCAATAGATATAAACAAAAATGCCACCCGAAGGTGGCACTAAAACTTAAGCAAAGTTTTCTATGGGTAGAGAGCCATTCAAAACCTGTTCGGTGACCTCTATGCCGCCCATATCCTCAATAAAATCTACCAAACCTTTTCCGGATAACATTAAGGGAATATCTTTCAAATGCGCCCCAAGAGCCACAACGATTTGACAGCGTCTTAAGAAAACTTCTTCATCGGCATTAGCTTTGGACCAATCACAATTTCCAACTTCTTTATATTCAGCCTTAACCATAGACAGCATTTCAAGCCACTGACTCATAGAACTCTCAAAACCAAACCGCCCAACCAAATCTGGTGTGTTTTCAAGCAGCTCAAAGAACATATCTACTGGAACCTCGATAGTGCAATCTACATCAAGATTTGCCAGGCTAATAGACAACATTTTCTCAATGCTCATTTCAACTTCTCCTATTTAATTAAGGCTCTCAAGAGCGACAGCCCATATATGTAAGATATTCGTTTCGACCTACTTTTCGGATGAATAACTAATTCAAATCAACTCTGTTAATTGCCGAAACCGATAGAAAATGCCACCCGAAGGTGGCATCTATTACTAAGCTGCTAATCGCATTACAGGAACCTCTGGAATCAGATCTACCCCTCCAGCAGACGACAGATCCAATAAGCCGCGAGCACGCTGCTCATCAAATTGCTCCGGATGCACTAGATATATCGGCTCTTTGTATAAAACCGTATTAAGAGCGGCAAAATCAACGCAAAGATCGCAAAACTTACCCCATCTTTCTTTCTGAACGTGCGCTGCCTTAGGATGTTTATTAAAAAATGCATCTTCACGTAACAGCTTTGCTTTAAGCACTAAGTGGTAACCATCGGCTTTTTCATGATCACTATTTACCAACCTCTCAAATTCATTAACAATCGCATCTACAAAATCTGTCGTAGATTTAACTACCATCTTGATGCCATAAGGAATCATATTGACTGCAATTACATAAGATTTATTACTCATTTAATTCTCCTTTAGTTGAGAGCCACCAAGTGCGGTAACCCATATACGTAAGATAGGCGTTTTGACCTGTTTTTCGGATGAACAATCAATTCGAATCAAGTTTGTTAATCGATAGCTTTTAACGAAAATGCCACCCGAAGGTGGCACCGTTACTGCAAGTAACACTTGTTTCATGCAGCCATTGGTAGCGGCTGGAGAGTCAGCTTTTTGGCTCGACGTTGTTCATCAACCCTATCGCGCTCCTCTTGTATCTTGAGTTGATAAGCAGGCGAAATCATCTCTTTTGCTTTTGCAAATTGCTGTTTTTCAATTTCTGAATAACTCCCTTTGCTGCCAATGTCCACTATTACCCGTTTAAGAATTTGCTCCTCAAACTCATAATCCATAGGAACAATCCCTACTACTTTGTAAATTCCATCAACTTTGGCGCAAATGGGATATAGAAATGAGCCAACACCATGCGAATCATGTACTTGACTGGTCCATTCGCCTGGAATCCTAAACTCAGCCATAGGCGTTTCAGCTTTTATGTTTAAAAGTGCTTTCACAAGCTTTGTCCTACCCTCATCTTCACTTTTGCGCTTTTGTACGCCTTCTAAATTCACATTACTTTCGCGAATACGGTCAATTCCTCCGTTTTGGCGTATGAAATCTTCTAGCTCATCAGCCATTACATCCTGTCTATAAGCCATATCAAGCACTCTGGCATAAACGTGCGCATTTTTACGATTAGTGCGCACTACATATTTCACAATAATGGTCAGATCTGGGGTATTTTTTTGAACTTTGATATGGTGCTTGGTTGATAAAGTACTGCGCATTTTGGATAGAATTTCTAGCTTATAGTCAGACCCCAGAACCTGATCGCTATATCGCATTAAATCAGCCAATAGCCCATATAAAACGTCGTTTGCTTTCACAATGTAGTTATCGTAAAAATCAACTTGCTGCTGTGCCAGTAAATCCCCTTCTGATAACACTTGCTCTACTAATAACTTTCCATTCTTTTTCATCTTGTTTCTCCATTGTTATGCGAGTTATTTCGCTATATGAGTCTATAAAAATAGGGGTCTTTTTCGGATGAACAGTTGATTTATGTCAGTTTTGTTAATGTCCCATTAAGGGGTAAACGCTAATCAAAGTAGATAAGAATTGTGCTTATACTTTTCATATCTATTTTTAGTGCGTCATTTAAATATAGGCTCATATGTCAGATGAAAAATTGGGGCTCTATAAAGAGATTCCCGGCGGACTTCGCAAAGGTCGTTCAACAGTAGATGATTGGCGCAAAGCCAAAGATACGCTGTACTACGAATGGTGGCGCTGTCTTAATGCCAGCAATGAATACCTAGAATGTTGTTCAAAAGGCGGTAAAAACCACGCTCTTGCAGATACCTATGCCTTATTCGGAGATGTAAATGTCTCGTGGGCACAATGGTGGGGAAATATCGGTAAGCGCATTTTTAGCGAGCGGCATCAATACTCTAAAGTTCGCGCAATTGACCAGGCTGAAGTTTTAAATAAATTAGAAGTCGAACCAAAAAATTTCTTAATTCTCGACATTCCATTGAATTTACGACGAGTGACCATACTTGAGCAAATTAACAAGCTCTTAGACGAACATCATGATGGCAAGAACTTGGACGTGAGGGCTCAAAGTACTGCTTTAGTCCAACTCGAAACTACTAAGCTACAACATAAAACCATCCCAATCCTAGTAGACGTTGCAGAAATCCTTTACCGCAACCCTGATATTCAGCTCTATCAACTAGCGCAAAGAGCGAAACTAGCTGAAATCCACCTTGGTAGAAAAGTTCAAGAATCTAATAGCGCAGAGCAAGAGAAGCAAAGACGTCAAATGGCTGCCAGTAGATATAAAGAGCAGGCGGAGAGACTGGTTTACAACGCGGCAAGACTGAAGTTCCCATCAATTGAATAAGTGTTATTAAAGTTAAGGATAAGAAATGGCTATTAAAAATACAGTTTTACTTGGCAATGGAATCACACGCTCTTTAGAACCAACTTTTGGTGGCTTATCGTGGGAGGATATTTTAAATAAATTATCAGAACGATTCTCGGTACCAGTCTATGACCTAAACCAGAAACCATTACCTTTAGTATTTGAGAAAATTAGGCTGCAACTAATTAGGGATGGAAAAGATCCTAATGAATTAATAAAAGATGTCGCGCAACTTCTGTCAAAAAGTGGCTTAGCAAATCGTTTAACTGATATCTATAGTGGATTAGCAAGAAATATACTTACAACTAACTACAACCGCTCAGTAGATGGCGGCGTTGGCTATAAACACCCATTCACACCTAAATTTCAAAAAGTATCAGAAAAATATCACTCACTATTTAGAGCGAAGACGGATGGTAAGAAAGTTTTTTGGAAAATACATGGTGACGTTGAAAAACCTAGCTCTATGTTGCTGGGGTATAACCAGTATGCAAAGTATATGGGGCAAGTGAAGGACTATCTTTATAAAGGAATCCAGTTTGCGCACATGAATGAACCTGTCCGCTCACCGCTAATGGGTAAAAAACCAAACTTTAACTTTGAGAAAAATTGTGAACTTTACTCATGGGTAGACGTATTTCTTAAAGATCAGATTCACATCATAGGCCTTGGTTTAGACTTCTCTGAAATTATCTTATGGTGGTTAATTTCTGAAAAAGCTAGCTTACAAGCACAGCATCCATCTAATATTGGTGGGATTAGTTATTACTCAATTGAATTGCCAAATAAGATTAAATCAGTTAGTCAACAATGCATCAGAACCATGTTATCTGATTTAGGTGCAAGAATAGTTGAGGTTCAAGCCGATGATTATGTAGACGGATATTTACAAATTGCCGAAATGCTTAGGCCAGGTATAGAAGCAAAATATCATTATGATGATTTTTCTTTTTTGAAAAAAAGTCCTGATTAGTACTTCTCATAATAATGGTTATCAGATCAACTCCACTGCATTACGCATGAGATCTGGATTGACGTCGATATATTTCTGAGTTACAGCAATAGATTTATGTCCCGCCAATCCAGCCAGCACCCTTACGGAGATACCTTTGTTTGCCAGTGTTGTAATAAAGGTTCTGCGACCACTATGACTTGAAGCTCCAGCGATTCCAGCATTGCGATAAGCCCAAAAAAACCATTGGCATAAAGAGTTCGCTGAGAATCCTAGTCTTTTAGCGGTATGGAAGAATGGCACATCCGGAAACTTGGCATAGCGAGTAGCCAAATAAATCGCCAATTCATCTTGTAATTTCTTAGGTAAAAATACCGTTCTAGGTTGTCCACCCTTAGTCTGCGCTGCGCTTAAACGTACTTCATTGCGAATCGTGCCGTCTTCATTAACTACATCGCGCATTTTTAAGCTGGCGATTTCAGCAACACGAAGACCTGAGTAGCAACTAGTCAATATCAACGCTCTATCGCGCTCAGGGTACTTCTTTGTAGCTACGTATGCCAATACTTTATCTAGCTCTTGAGGTGTCAATGTTTTAGCTTGTGCCATCTATTTTTCCTTTGTAGTTAATAAAAAACATGTATGTAGTTTGTTTTCTTATGGGCTAATGGTCGACCTCTATTTGCCAAGAGATTTAGTTGAATTCTTATGATTTGTCATCTTTACCCAATGATTCTTAGCGAAACCATGGACTTCCAAGATCTTCCAAGAATCAACGACTTGCATCATTCACAAAAGAAAAGCATATTTTTCTTATATGCACACTACGCTTAATATTTAGCTGTTTTATGTGAGATCTAGACAACAAATTGACTAAGAATTTGAGGGGTTTATATGCAAATACTGTGGGTTTTTGACACACCACTAAAAACACCTCAAATCCACGCTGTACTGCGTTTATGCAATCTCAGCTAACCATGCTTAAGAATGCAAAAAGCCCGCGTTCAGCAGGCTTTTTTGAGGGGTTTCTTAACAATTTTATGTATTCGCTATTGTTGCCAAACTGTTAAATCCACATTAGTAGCAATAAACACGGGAAGCTTTGGCCCTGCGTTTTTGCAGTGGCGCACTGACAAGTCCCAACTCCCTTTTGTCCCCCGCTGCTCATCGCCAATACGCAAATGCATTTCCCCGCTATCTGGCAAATACGCACAGAATCCCGGCACTGTTTGTTTAATCTTTGCATCCCTATCCCAATGCAGTATCCATGACATCAGGATATTGGGCGCTTTAGGTAAGTCTGTATTAATCAGCTCATTGACGATATCTATTTGCTCTTGTGTCTGAGCACGGTTTTCCCAATGGATGTAGCTATAAAAATCCACTAAATACTTTTGCATAGGGTTATGTAGTTCGATTGAGCCGTTATAAGCAGCGCGATTAAACACCATATTTCCATAGCTTCCAGCAAATTTTTCATTAATAAACATTCTGACTGCAATTTCTCTCATTTTTATCTCCTTTTAGATGAGTGATGTTGCAAGTCGCTTGGTTTTAGTTTCTACGTTAGTTACTAGAAGAAGAGATCTCAAAAGATCGTTACTTAGTGATTAGTTGCTTCTCTCATTAGAGAGAAGTGCTTTTGTGTTGCTAGTCAGAGTTATTCATTTGCCACTAAGTGACTCACTTAACTCCATTAGCTACCACTTACTCAGCTAGTAACGTTTTTCCCTTACCTTTGTAACCCACTCTGTCGCAACCGAGCAACTCACAAAAATATTTATCTCTTGATAAGAAAGACCGCATTTTTTCTGTCCAAAATGCTCTGAATTTCACAGAACACCAAATAGAGGTCGCCCTAAACCCTTGGTCAGCCATACATTGCTTGTGTACCCCACTTTTGTAAGGAGAACACCATGGGCACACCAAATGCTTTAAGTAATCTGCAATTTGTCGATGCTGTACGACCAAGATCTATGCCGGCAGTACAGCAAAGACGTAATAAGCTAAGCAATAAACTTTGGGAGCAGATCCAATTAGCTAGGAGCCAAATAGAACATACCCACTTTGTTGTGAAACGCAGGGTTACGGTTAAAGATGTAGAAGGAAACTATAAAAGCATTGAACGTCCTAAGCGCATCAAGCCCTGGTGGTTTATGGCAGTTGATGGCGCCTTATGTTTATCAGTGTTTTACGGTAGCAAGCGTATCGAAATTGTTCCTGGCAAAACATCGATCTGCGTGACAAATATGACTGACTTAATAGTGGCACTGGAATTACTCAAGTCAGAAACTGAAGGTGGCAATTTGGATGCAGCCATTGAGGTGGCTAGTGGCGCACTAAAAATGAATTTCAATAAAAACAAGTAGATATCAATGCAAGCATTACTTTAAGTAACGCTTGCATTGCAAAAGCTTGATAAGAAAAGCTAAATATCTACATGAAACGATACAAAACGACAGTAAATGCGGCAGGGATGTGGGTGGAAACGATTCTCTATGCTCAAAATCAAGCTCAAGCATATGCACTATTCAAGGCGATTTTTGGCTCTAGTAACGTGCCGCATCAACCATTACAGATTGGGTAACTATGAGATTCGATGAAATCGCTCCGATAAAACCCTTAAGCCCCGAGCAAGCTAGACTTAAATCCATGCGGGATCGCGTTAAGCGAGATCAAGAGGCTGTCAAAGCTGAGCGAGCTAGGCAGAAGATTAAAACGGGGCAGCAGCAATTGGCAACAACAAATAGCGTCAGCTAGCAAATGTGCCTAGCGACTATAAACAGTGGCTACCAACTCGAAGGGCTGATGATCCCTATTTGCAGAAGGCTTTGGATAGATAAGTGCTACTTTAAATAGCCTTTGCGCTTCAAGCAGCCCGCAGCTCCTGCTGAGCCCGCTTCTTGCTCGGGTAGTTGTCCGCTGCCTTACTATCCGCTTCTATAAGCTTTCTTGTATTAGTTCCGCGTAATTGCTCAATAGCCTGTATTACTTGTAAATGGCTATAGTGCCTCTCAATCATCAAGACGCTAGTACCCATCTGCTTAGCTAGCGTATGAATAGGCACCATATCGTGAGTAAGCGCTAATGTGGCATAAGTATGACGCAGACTATAGAACACCCGCTTTTGATTAGTCTTGGGATCTATTAATAAACCATGGTCCGCTAAGAAGCCGTCAAACATATGATTAAGTACATCACTTAAATCCCGGCCTTCCATGGTTCTAAAGATGTAGTCATCATTGGTAGGTTTAATTAGTTCAGCCAATGGGTCCTTAATTGAGCTAGCCACTCCATAGTTACGCATGGCTATTCGCTCCAAGACTCTGACACTTGGTAAGCGTCCAATGATTTGCCTTTGCCCAGTCTTGCCTTTAACCGTCATCTCACAACTACGATTCAAGCTATGAACTTCAATGACTTCACCATCTTCATCCAATTGATCTGTCACCGTACTAATGGGATTCATCATGAAACGGATTTGCTTCCATTTCATATTTAATAGTTCCGCACCGGGTCTTGCACCTGTATCAACTAACATCTCAACATAGTCTCGTAGGATTTCACGACGCTCACGTACATCCCGAGTTCGACCTGATTCTATGTATGGGCCCAGTAGCTTTAATAAAGCTCTTAGTTCATGTAATTCAAATGCTGGACGACGCACACTCTCTTTAGTCTTGCCATCTAGCTTGGGGCGATTACTCTCAGTCAAGTAGCCCCGAACAATAGCCTCATCAAAAACTCTATTAAATGCGGCATTTTGGGTTTTGCGATTGCTATTGGATAGCGCCAAGCCATACTTGGCTTCACGGTCATCGTAGTACTGCTGCAAGGCATCGTAGT
>CANJHO010000120.1 GCA_947474165.1 Legionellaceae bacterium | reverse complement strand
CTGGATGTACCCTTAAGACTATAGCTGATTGCCCAGCCACCCAGCCACCATTTCCAGGTGCAGGAACATCAAAAGGAACTATTCCAATCTTTCCAACACTACCTTTAACAATTAGCACTATATCTAGAGGCCTCAAAAAGCAATCTTCATACCGGTTAGCCAGATTCGTATCTACAGGAATTGTTTTTCCTTTCGGCTCTATATAGCCGAACTGAGTTAGATCAATTGCTCCAATCTCCATTGCCGCTATTGGCTTTTCTTCTAGAGCTCCCATCGGGATTGATCGAACGGTGCGAACAATATCACGTAAGCGAACTCTATTCAGACCACTTAGTTGTTTTTCCAAATGTCTTCTACTATCAGAAACAACATATCGATCTACTTGTAGCTGAAGGTCATTTTCCAAAACTTTGCCGATTGAGACGATCGCGCAAGCAGCCGAGTCTTTACTAGATCTAATTAAGTCAAGCAAACCATCAATATTTTTTAACTCGTTTCTTGTTCTTGAAACAGCTTCATAAAATTCTTGTGTATCAGCATTGATGAACTTAATAGATCTTGCACCGCCATTAGGGTTAAGAACCAAAATTGTGAATGAGATATTTGTTTGACTTAATAAACCACTAGGCATTGATACCACTGCCTCAATCATGCCCTTATCTACTAAATCTCTTCGAAGCTCCTTCTCGGAGCCATGGCTAAACAAGACGCTATTTTGGACGGCAATTACTAATTTAGATTTAGTTTGTGATAAGGCATGACGGATAGCAAGCACTGACCCTATTTGTGTTCGCTCTGGAAATCTATTAAATAAATCTCGTCTAATTTCTTCCGCTTGATATCTCATCCCAAACGGAGGAAATGCCACAGTTACATCAAACAATTTAGGCTTGCCCCCCTCAATAGCCGTGGGATGTTGAATTGGATCGCTAATAGAAACTGCAAACTCCCTTTCAGAAAGTAGGCTTACTAGGGCCGGAACTGAAGACTGAAGAACTGACTCATAGTAGACATCATCTGATTTGATTGTGGCTCTTGATGCCAACTGAGCAAAGCTACTATCCCACGGCGTGTACACAGAATCTTTTGAGTTGATACCCGCTATTCCTATGAGCAGGTCAGCAACCTCGCCTGGCATATTTAGATAACCGCCAGCAGATGAAGTAGATCGAATCTCAGCTAGATTATGTATATCTAAATTATCTAAAACACCTGTAGCACTCAAACGGTTAAGTATTTCTAGTGATTCGCTTAATCTATAGGCATTATTAGCAATAATAGATGATGGATTCCCGAAAGCTCTATTCATCAAGCCTCCACTTGCAGCAAGGGCTTGAAATACATTAAACACCTTTACGGGATTCTTAATAAATTCAGCGCCAAAACTCAGGTCCTTAGCAATCTTATTTGTTCTAGATAACTTTTCCCAAGCCAATAATTGAAGCGCTAACTCCACCGCTCTCTCGTAATCTATACCAGCCCATCTGACTGAATCTACAATTTGATTTATCGCTTTATTAATCATTTTTCCCTCTATCAGCTTGGCTTGTAAGTATTACAGTTGTATGTTGTGATAAGTCGATCATCTTGGGCCACTACCGTAACCCCACCCTTATCCAAAATCTTTTTAATAACCCGCTCCTGCTTTTTTAAGTCATTCCAAATCTCTATCGCCTGTCTTTTCCCAAGCACGTATTTGTTCTGCACTACCTCACCGTAGTTGAGGACAAAATTAACCATATCCCCCGTTACTCCGCGCTGAGACATTCTTTGCATTGCATGTTGAGTTGTTTGCATACCTACGCTCTCCCTGTTGATGTAGGTACTTTAACAAAGTAATTTGTTTTATACAAATAGTATTAATTACTTTTGTTGTTTAATTGATACTAAAATATTAAATCTATAAAAAACAATAACTTAAGAATTTAAATCCCTTAAGTGGAGGGTGAGATCTCGAAGTTAGCGAGACTATTAAGTAAGTTTATCTATACATTTTTCCAAAAAAATTAGCTTTTTACTATAGTCAAAATCAAGTTCTTAGCGGATGGCAAGTACATTGAATAACTAATTGATCGAGTCGTCTTTGATATTGGGAAGACGAGGGTAGATTTACATAAATGAAGCTCAAGAACTGAGCTTATGAAACGCCTTAATTAAGCAACGCAAGGCTTATTATTCTTATATCTATAAACAAAAGAGTAAATGATGCCCATTCCTTCCAGCCTCTACTACCCAGTTGGCATTGCCATTGGCATTTTTTTGATTTCCCTATACCTCTTCTTGACCTGGTCACAGGTAATTCAAGAATCAATTAATGAAATTGAAAAGCTCGCCAACGGGATTAAGAATAAAAAATTTCTTAGCGAAGATATCTTTACCGCAGCAATAGATGCTACTGAAAATAAACGTATCAAAGATCTACTGCAAGAAAGTAAGCGAAATCTTATTAGGATCGACGGTGACTTAGGCCCTGAAAGATACTGCCTAAAGCCTTACTCTGATATTTGGACGGCCAGAAACGTACTAGCGGGAAGAATGAATCTTTCTTTGTACGAAACAATGCCAAACTTATTAGTCGGTGCTGGATTGATGTTTACATTTATCTTCTTGGCATTTGCATTACAGAATGCTGGTCAAGCAATGTCTGGTAGCCAGAAACTGCGAGACCAAGCACTTAATGGTCTTATTGCAACTGCAGGGGGAAAATTTATCACCTCAATTGCCGGCCTGTTCTGCTCTCTCTTATGGAGTTGGAGGGCTAAAGTCTCTATTGAAAAGCTAGAGGCAGCAATAGATGAGTTGGAATTAACGCTAAGAACTATTGCATCAGACAATGCCCCGCAAGCAGTCATTCATGCACAACTTGGAATTTTTAATGAGATCCTTTATGAAAATCGAGAACAGGTTGGGCAATTAAAGCGATTTGAAACAGATATTGCCCTAGCAATTGCAAAAGCTATTGGAAATGCTCTGCAACCATCATTTGAAGAGCTAGGCAAAAAATTAATTGAATCTCTTGATAAGTTAACTGATCGCATCAGTAGCATCAATGAAGATGCGTTAAAAGACATCATGGAGAAATTTCTTGAGGGGATTAAGGGAGATTCGGCTAAAGAGATGGCCCAATTCAAACAAACCCTTTTAGATGTAGCAGAAAAATTAAATAGCGCTGGTATAGGTGTTGGCAAAACATTTGAAGACGCTGGAAATTCGTTTGGGAGCGCCGTAAATATTCTTGAAAAGACAATCACAAAAACAAATGAGACGGTCGTTCAACTTGAGTCTGGACTAGATAAAGCCAAAGATCTTACTAACGATGGCTCCTCGAGATTAGAGATAGTGGTTAACAGTCTAATAGCAGCCGTTAATGGTGTCGATAAGGTCATAATGAATGTTGATTCATTTGTCCAAAAAATTCAATCAAGCACTGAGTCTTTAAATCTTGTAGCTGATAGCCTTGATGACACCGTGGCTTCACAGAAAGCAATTAGCGATGAGTTCAAATTGGGAATCCCAACCATGTCCATCGCTCTTAAGGATGCAATTAACGAGATTAACCTAGGAACAAGCGCCTCTCGCGAGGCCCTTGCCTCCCTTAGATCCGATTTTGAGGATACAAGAACAGCTGTTGATGAAACAGTCACCCTCTTGACTAATGGTGTTGCTGAATACTCTGATAAGGTTGCGCAACTCCATTCGACGCTAGATCAAAAACTAGCTCAAGCAGTCTCATCCATTAATTCCACCATAGTTACTCTCGAAGAAACGATGGATGACTTTGTTGAATCACTACCTAAAAATAACTAGTTCATATGATCATTCTTCCATCGGGTCGGAATAATCAACATGAAACTGTTGAGGAAGCTGGCTACTTTGCATCAGCTAGCGACCTTATGATTGGTCTACTTTTTGTGTTCATCATCATGGTTGTTATGCTCTCACAAAAAGTAGATATATTACAAAAAGGGGAAAGTGAAAAGGATCCTCTGGCGAGTGCAGTACAAATAATTGGACAGAAATTTAAAGATGCCGGTTTACAGGTTGTGATTGATCCATCATCTGGCGTAATTGGATTACCTGCAGACACATTATTTGGATTTAATAGCGCCGTATTAAATGAAAATTCTATCGCCACTTTAGGAAAAGCAAAAAACTCCTTAACTGAGATCCTGCCTTGTTATATCTTCTCTGAAAGATCCAGTCGTCCTTCAAGCTGCCCCAATAATGATGAAGATGTAGAGATTGAAACAATCTTCATTGAGGGCCACACTGATTCGGCCGCATTAAAACAAGGTAACTATACAAATTGGCATCTTGGACTTGATCGTGCCCGAGCTGTCTACGACGTTCTTACGGATGGCAAACCACAGTCATACCAAAATGAACGGAAACTAGATGTATTTGGAATTAGCTCCTATGCAGACAAAAGACTAAAAAAGAGTTTTGGAATTGAAGATGCCAAGGCAAGCCGCAGAGTTGAATTGCGATTTGTTCTAGCCTACAAGCCAGACTCTAAAAGAGGTAAAGCTGCTAAAGCCGCAGCCAATATTGCCAATACTGTCCAACAATGAATCTAGCCACCCTTCCGGTTGATTTCCCACTGTTATCGCTGATTCTTGAGCAAATATCGGGGGATAAGGTGGGCTTACCACCGGATACCAGATCGATTGGTGAGAGAACTTATCGACGATTTGAATCTTCTGGATTCACTGGCAACAATGTTGACCCACGGGATTGGAGACATTTTCCATACGCCCTTTGGTTGGATGAGGAGAAGGGTTTAGCCATCCAATCCACTATTACTAATACGTATCTGCAGGAACATTTACCACAATCATTAAAAACTGCTCGTAGACCAATGAAATGGGGTAGACCATTATTTTTTACCTACCTAGATCATTTCAAGCCAAATGATTCAATATTTGAAAAGCTTGCGCAAGCCGGACATGACTTCTTTACAAGTAACGCGGTCGTTGCAAATACTCCGATAAAAACTCTTTCTACAGAGCTTAGTCTGTTTAAAACTAATAATGGCCCTCGCTTGGTGGCGAACTCTATTTTAAAAACTAAAATTGGTTTATCTAAATGGATTGGTAAATTTGAACTTTGGCCTGGTTTTATTGCAACCCCATTTGCGCAATTTTCATTTATTGAGCTACTTAAGTTTCCTGATGCAGAAAGAAGACAAGTTGATTATGTGAGACTTATTTTTGATTGGGGACTTACCTACACGAATCAATTACGATACCCAGAATCAAAGGCAAAATTTGCAGAGGCTTTACTTTTACCTTGGAGGAGTCAGCAGCCTCCTGAAGATCTTAAAAATGAAATCATTGCAAAACTTCTTGATACGATAGGTCATCCCCGCTTAGATCAACAGCATTGGTATGGGGTGAGCGCAGAAGCAATTCAAGTATTAATCAATTGGATTAATGGAAGAACGCTAGATGCCTTTTTCAGGATTCTGCAGCAAACAGCTGACGAAATTTGGCAGTATCGCCAGAAATTCTGGCAAGCTTATTTTAGTCGCGGATATATTGAAGAGGTATGGATTGCACTAGGCGATAACGCCCATGATTACTTGCGACGAAATAGTTCTTTAAAAGACTTGCAATGTGCAACTTTAACTGGGGCATCACCAAATCAAAGTATCTTGCTTTTAAAGATTGGCGGGATACTCTTTTGCGAATGGAGTCATAACGGACGACTGAGAGCGCAACGTATTGACTCTCCAATAGCACCTGAGCTCTATAAGAAAACCTATCATGGCGCAGATTTAAGATTTGAATCTTTAGATTTTAATAATCGCCAAAATGAAGATCCCGGATTAGTTCACTTTAGCTCTGATAGCGCAGGCTGGCAAAGAAGAGCGAGAGACTTTATTGCCAAAAATGTCGGCGTCAACGTATCTTTATCTGAGGTTATATGATCAAACACACTATCAATAACTCTGACATTAGTTTTGAATTTACACCATCAGCAGCACAATGGGCTAGCTCAGCTAGTGAAGAACTGCTTCCATTGGCTGCAAAAATTCTAGAAAATTGCAGCACATTTGAGATCGACATCGGTACCTCATCGATAACACTTCCCAATGTTGCAATTTCTGCATGGCCTGAAAATGTTGCCATGTTAGCTGGTCTGCCTCGAAACTGTCCTTTTGGATTGGACTTAAGACTATCTAGCGGATTAGGGCAACCTGGAACAACTTTGTCAATGAGATGGCTGAAGCCCGGAACAAGCTTGCCTCTCTCGACCCCGCCATCCATAAATGGACTAATCGTTAATTTAGGTGAAAAGCAATTTCGCCTGCATGATCCATTTTTTACGGTCATAAAATTAACGGATTTATTTAATGAGGCTGGAATAAATGACCCCCAAGAACAATTGCGCATTTGGAGTCATATAAGAAATACGCTTGGAGAAGAGAATGTGACGTCGGTCACTGATAATTTTCTACGAGTATTGAAAGTTGCGACTGCAGACAGCTTTACATTTAACTATGAAACCGATGCAAATGGAGATATTCAGGTAGTTCCCGTTCTACTAACCAAAGACTACTCAAATAATGGTGATGGCAGTACTAAGAATCGTGTTTTGCTGGAAACTGAGGATGAGGCTTTTACTAAGCGGTTAGATGATCTGCCTGAGGGAGCATCTGCATTCCCATTAGCAAACGGAACCTACGTAGTTGTTGATGAAAAACTTCAGAAAGCTTTAGCAGCTGTTCGGAAGATTAGACAGTCACCTCCTGCTGAACGGAAAAGAGTTTTTCTTAAACCTGAAGCAATCATCGCTGAAATGCTTGGGGAGGATCCAGACTCTAATCCTGAAAATTCGATATTTGTTGAGACTGAGAAATATTCCGAGCGAGTGCTGGACCTTGCTGAATGGGTGCCACCAGTAGTTCCTTGGATAAAAGTACAGAGTCAGAGTTGGCTCCCAACTGATTCATGTGGATTTAGGGTTGGCGCTCAAAATGTCCCTATTGAGGCGGCTGACATCCCAAGTGCAATTGATGCTGTGAAAGAGGCAATTAATACTGGCAACCCGACCGCAGTTATTGCAAACGTACCGGTACCTGCAAATCAAGCAACTTTAGATTCCTTAACCTCACTGCAGGAAACTATTGCCGATAGAAAATCAGGGAAGCCCCACAAAACAGGAGGGCCAACTAATCCAGCTAGCGCACCCAAAGTATTGGTTATTGAAACTAATTTTATTAAAGAATTTAGCCATACAAACTCAAACAATAGACCGGGCTCGTATTCACTACCGGATACTTTAAAAACTAACCCTAAGTCACACCAAATTGACGGATTAAAGTGGCTCATTTCTCACTGGACCAATGGCTCATCAGGCTGTTTACTAGCGGACGATATGGGCCTTGGCAAAACATACCAGGCTCTCGCCTTTCTAGCCTGGTTGAAAGAGCAAATGGATGCCGGAAAGATTGAAAAGCGTCCGATTCTGATCGTTGCTCCAGTTGGATTGTTAAAGAACTGGGAGGCAGAACATAACTTACATCTTAGCCAACCTGGACTTGGAGAAGTATTGTTGGCTTATGGAGAGCATCTCAAATTTTTAAGAAAAGGGTCTCATTCCTCTGGATCAGCAAACTTAGACAATGCCCGCCTAAATTCAGCCGACTGGATACTTGCGAACTATGAAGCGGTTTCGGACTACCAGCTGAACTTTGGAGCAATTAAGTTTGCTTGCGTAATTTTTGATGAAGCCCAAAAAATAAAAACTCCTTCCGCTCGTATGACTCATGCATGCAAAGGCCTTAATGCAGAGTTTCTCGTTGCAATGACTGGTACGCCCGTTGAAAATCGTTTAGCAGATCTATGGTGTATTGCAGATACCGTACAACCATTAGTGCTTGGTACATTGCGTGAATTTAGCGCCAAACATGAATCACCAGATTCAGCTGAAGCCATTAAATCTCTACGAGAAAATATTTGGCAAAAAGAAGAGGCTATCGAATCACTTGCACCACTTCTGATGCTCAGACGTCTAAAGGGTGAAAAGCTAACCGGTCTTCCAAAAAAACATGAACACCATATCAAACGAGAGATGCCGCAAGCACAAATTGATGCCTATACAAATATTGTAGAAAATCATTTTATTAAAGGTCCCCAAGGTACGTTAGGAACCATTCAAGCGCTTAGGTCCGCTTCATTACACCCGAGCATTGGCAATGAATCGTTTGATATTAATCAATCCGCAAGATTCCAAGTAGCTTTTGAGATTTTAGACAAGTGCAACACCATCAATGAGAAAGCTTTAGTCTTCCTTGAATCGCTAGACCTTCAGGCTGCAGATCAAATTCCGCTGCTGATTATGCAACGCTATAACTTAAAAAAGTTGCCGATGGTAATCAATGGTGAGATAGAT
>CANJHO010000119.1 GCA_947474165.1 Legionellaceae bacterium | reverse complement strand
TTGAGTGAGTTGTTCATCTGAAAATACTACATTGATCACCGACATATCCCTTGCTGGCTAAAAGCGCGAATGATGATCCTTTGTACAGGAATGTCAAGCAGCTAAAACCTCAATTTGTGACCGCGCACAGTATAGATCCGAAGGTTTATCATAGAACATACGGTATTCATTAAATAAAACACTGGCCATTTTAAGATGCTGCGCCTGCATAGGAATAATCTTCATTAGGGTTTCCATGAACTGAGAGGATAGCTATCATAGCAAAATTTATAGTAGTTTATCAGCAACTTAAGTTTTTCCACCTGCGTTTCTCATCAAAGCGTGCTACATTATTTATATCCGCAAATATATGAGTTAATGCTGAGGATTTATGGATTGGAATAAAAATCTCAAGGATTATGAGAGTAGGCTCACTCAAATCAAACCTTTTTTAGACAAAGGTAAAATATGTGCAACTAAAAATATCATTGCCCTTCTGGAAGCAGCGATTAAACCCAATGATACGGTCTGTTTAGAAGGCGATAACCAAAAACAAGCAGACTTTCTCGCACGTAGTTTATGCCAAGTCAATCCGCAAAAAATCTATGGCTTACATATGGTCCAATCTTCTGTTGCCTTACCCGAACATCTTGATCTCTTTGAACGTAAGATCGCAGAACAAATTGATTTTTCTTTTGCAGGGCCCCAAGCAACTCGCTTGGCCTTAATGATTCAACGCAAGCAAATTAAAATTGGTAATATTCATACCTATAATGAACTCTATGCCCGTTATGTAATGGATTTAACGCCTAATGTAGCCTTAATCACCGCTGAACAAGCGGATTATCAGGGCAATCTATATACGGGGGCCAATACTGAAGAAACCTCCAGTATTGTAGAAGCAACCTCTTTTAAAAACGGCTTAATAATCGCGCAAGTTAATAAAATAGTGGATGAATTACCTCGTATTGATATTCCCGGAGGCTGGGTAGATGCCATTGTGCACGCACCCACCCCAGCTTATATCGAACCTTTATTTACTCGTGATCCTGCATTAATTGATGAAGTAAAGATTCTCATGGCGATGATGGTGATTAAAGGGATCTACGCACCCTATCAAGTCAACCGTTTAAATCATGGCGTCGGATTTAATACCTGTGCTATTGAATTAATCCTTCCTACTTATGCTCAATCATTGGGTTTAAAAGGCAAGATTTGTAAACACTGGATGGTAAACCCTCTACCTACCTTGATCCCTGCCATTGAGGCAGGTTTTGTCGAATCGATTTTCTGTGTGGGTGGGGAAGTTGGCATGAATGAGTATGCGCGCTCCAAACCAGATATCTTCTTTACTGGACGAGATGGTTCTTTGCGCTCTAATCGCATGTTTGGCCAATTAGCAGGACATTATGCTTGTGATGTATTCATTGGCGCTACCTTACAAATGGATACCCAAGGTAATAGTTCAACCGCCACCAAAGGAAGAATAGCAGGCTTTGGTGGCGCGCCTAATATGGGATGTGATGCGAAAGGCAGACGACACTCTTCCTATGCTTGGCTGAAAGCAGGACAAGAAAAAAACGCTCATAACCCTTCTGCAATGCCACGAGGACAAAAGCTGGTTATTCAAATGGTGGAAACCTTCCAAAGCGCCGGTAAGCCTACCTTTGTAGAAAAGCTCGATGCTTGGGAATTGCAACAAGAAATGCAGGCTGACTTACCGCCCGTCATGATCTACGGTGATGATATCTCGCATGTGGTTACTGAAGAAGGAATTGCTAATCTTTTATTATGTAAAGATTTAGAGGAACGCGAACAAGCAATCCGTGGAGTAGCCGGTTATACCCCCATGGGATTAAAACGTGATCAAGCCATGGTTGATGATTTACGTGCACGCGGCGTCATTCAAAGACCTGAAGATTTACAAATCTCTTTAAAAGATGCAGATCGTGACTTATTAGCCGCACAATCAATTCATGATTTGGTAGAAATCTCCAATGGTCTTTATTGCCCACCTAATAAATTTAGAAATTGGTAGGAAGGTTTATGGATACATATGAATATAGTTTTAAATTAACTAAGACATTAAAATCAGGATCTACTACCAAAGTTGGCGTGGCTGGCTCGGGAAACCTTGAGGTGGTGATTAAACCAGATGCCAATGCAGAACAAACTAAAATAGTAGTAAATACTTCAGTGTCTGGTTTTAAGACTATTTGGGATGAAGTGATTAAACGCTATGTTGAGGACTATCCTTATAGTGGCCTTCATATTGTCTTAAATGATGCCGGAGCAACGCCTCCAGTAGTTTCTTTAAGACTACGCCAAGCTATTGAAACCTATCAAACGGGCTATCATAAAAAAACCCATTATACAGAAGCGACAGCCCGTAATAGAATATACTCCTTAGTGGATGAACAAAGTTTTACGGAGTTTTTATTAGATAAAGATACCCCAAGCCCTACCCTGCCACAATTAAATATCCAAGTAGAAAGCGATGATGGCGTCATTATTGGAACGGCTCAATTTGCTGGAACTAAAGTAGCAATAGCCTCGCAACAAAAAGATTTTATCGGTGGCTCGGTAGGAGAAGTACATGGCGCTAAACTTAATGGTTTAATTAAATATGCAATCAAACATCAATTAGCCGCGCTGGTGTTCTTAATTGATAGTGGCGGAGTTCGCTTGCAAGAAGCCAATGTGGGTGAAATCGAAATTTCGGAAATTATCCGCTCTGTTCTTGAAGCGCGATCTGCCGGTATAAAAACCATTGGCGTTATTTGCGGTACTAACGGCGCCTACGGCGGGGTAGGAATTATTAGCGGGACCTTAGATTACTTGATTGTCAATCAAGGAGCGCGAATTGGTGTGTCCGGTGCTGAGGTAATTCAAGCAGTTGTAGGTGCAGAAGTATTTGATAGCAGTAACCGGCCTTTAGTCTGGCGTGTTTATGGTGGTAGAACTAAGTATCTGCAAAAAGCAGTGCAAGGATATACGAGCAATAAAATGACCGATATTCGTGACTCTATAGTCCAGGCTCTACAAGAATTAAAATCGCACCCCGCTATTAATTTAGATTTAATCTTAGCAGAACATCAATTATTACAAGAACGCATTGATAATGCGAAAGACTGCCATGAAGAAGGTGAACGGCTAGAACATTATGAACCGGAACTTTACAAAGAGGATCCGTTCAATTGCTCCGATAATCAATTTCTATCCTTAGCAAAGAAAAGGAATAAATAATGTCCAGCAATAAAATAAGTTTAAAACAGCTCTTAGCAGAGGTGTTTACTGAGTCTCAAACGACCATCAAAAAAAATGTAGTGTTTGGTTCGGGCATGATTAAAGACACTAAGTTCAATATTCTCGGTACTGTGGAAGATACTAGTTTTGGGGTTGATGAAGCCTTAGAAATGGCTCAACAGGTCTTAACGCTGGTACAAAGCCAAAATAAAGATCCAATAGTATTATTAACGAATGTCATTGGACAAAAACTTTCTGTTCGTGATGAGTGGCTCGGAATGTATGGCTATTTCGGCCATTTATTAAAATGTTTGCATTTGGCCAGACAAAATGGCAATAAAATTCTTTCCTTAATTTATAATCAAGCCATAGGCGGTAGTTTTATTGCCTTTGGAATGATGGCCGATCGTATCTTTGCTTTAAAAGATACTCAATTAGCAGTAATGTGGTTAGAAGGAATGGCGAAGGTCACTAAAATTGATATTGAGGTATTACGCAGTATTAGTGAAACCTCCCCGGTTTTTGCACCGGGCGTTGAAAACTTTAAAAAACTAGGCGGAATTCATGAGGTGGTCGAATTAAAAGACGCCCCGCAACAATTATTAGCCGCGTTAGAAGAACCGCTCTGCTCTGTCGATAATCGCGCAGAATTGGGTAAAAAATACGGTGGTCGTAAAATGGCCTATGATATTATCCAAAGCATTGAACAGCTATGAGCCATTTGCGTCATACCCTGTGTTTTTTAGAACAGCAAACGCAACCGCTATCCTCTCATTCATCAGAGGATCTTGGCGTATTAGAGTTCTGGTTAAAGGAACAATACCCACTGATTGTTACTCGTCAACCCGAGAAAATTCATGATGATCATATTCGTTTAGCGCTTCCTTATTTTGATAAAGAGCAAAAGAAAAAAATGCGTCTTAGTTATTTATTTGCCAAATCAGCAATAAAGCAACACCAAGAACTACCCTTTTTTCACAGCTTATTTCCCAATATAAAAACTGATTCTGAGATTAGAGTCTATGGTTCTTATTGTTGGCAATATCTTACTGGACAAACGTATGTACACAGCGCCTCAGATCTAGATCTTCTTATTGTCTATACCGATCAATCCTTAACTGCACTTACGGCTCTTTATCATCAGCTAGTGCAGGAATTGAAAACAGTGCCTCTTGATGGAGAAGTGCGCTTCCCTAATTTAGGGGATTGTTCATGGCTTGAATTAACACAAACCCAAGCTAGCCCCACTCTTTTAGTGAAATCGCACCAGGAGTTATCCTTAGTAAAAAGAGATCATTTATATGCCCAATTTCCATCACTCCTTTCCTAATCCCCAAAAAATAGCGCGATTTTATGCCAAAATTGCGGTACGTTCCTTGTATGATGAATTGGCTTTATATCCTAAGCCAGGCTTAGTTAGTTTTGTTGACAGTGGCGCGCATGATGATATGGATGGCGTCTTATTTTTTCGTAGTCTTTTTGGCCTTCGCCATTATTTTTTTCAGGTTAGCTTAGAAGCTGCATTAAATTCCTCGCATCAGCTCTTAGTACATCAGGGACAACAAGCCGAACAAAAAATGCATCGCATTACTGGTGGAATTAATACGCACCGCGGAGCGATTTTTTCTTTAGGCATACTCTGCACTTCAGTCTGTAAATTAAGTACAAAACACTCTTCTTTTTCTAGTAAGGATCTGCATTTAGCTATTGTTGACGATTGGTCGGAATTTTTAGAAAAACATCATCAAAATGATAATACCCATGGCTCAATTGTAAAACAAAAATACGCTGTTCCTGATGCAAAAAAAATGGCTATAGAAGGTTATCAATTAGTTTTTGAAATTTATCATCAATTATTAGAAATACAACACGATAAACTATTTTTTGGCTTAGTTGCTTATCAGCATTTACTTTTAGCAATGGATGATATCAACATTTTGTATCGTACCGGTTTTAGTGGTTTAGAGTTTGCGCGTCAACAGATCAAAGACTTGTCCTTGCACAATAAAGAACAAGCAATCCAAGAGGCTATTGACTTGCATCTTTTATTCTCAGAAAAAAACATTAGTCCTGGAGGCGTTGCTGATATGCTCAGTGTCCTGTATTTTTTATCTTATCTTTTTTCCGGGGCCACTCGATGAACATTTTATGTGTTTTTGCCGGTCAAGGGTATAAGAGCAGTACTTTATTTAATTTTTTTCAGAATAATGAACAGACTACAAGTATTCTTCATGACTTATCTTCAGCAATGCACTTAGACTTTTTCAACACGCCCCCAGCGCTTAGCGATCCTTATTACTCACAACTCCTTATCGGCGCCTATCAATTAAGCCTTTTTAATTCTTTAAAACCGCTATTGAATGCCCATCAAATAAACTGTGCGGGCTATAGTTTAGGTGAGGTGACTGCCTTTTTAGCCAGTGTTCAAGCTACAGCACCAGAAATTAATTCCCTTCTTTCTTTTCGTACTCAATTGATGACCTCAATTCTGCAACAAGATAAGTCCGAATACGACTTGCTGTTTATTAACGGCCAATTTCTACTAGAAGATATTAAATTACTCTGCACAAAATACCATTGTGCCATTGCCATTATTAACTCAGAACAACGTTTAATACTTGGTGGCAAAGTCTCCGATTTAAATGACTTATTAGCGCAATTACCGCAACATCATTTAACGCGCGCTCAATTTTTAGATATTCATTTACCTTCACATACGCCCCTCTATGCCGATAAAAAGGGCTTGTTACATCAGTATTTGGATAGCCAGTTCTCCAAGCCCCTTCAATACCCCATACTGAGTCCTTTACAACTGTGTAAGATCTATGATGTTGAAGAAGAAAAACGCCTTCTTGATGAAGAACTCTATACGACCCTCCAATGGTATAGCCTGTGCACCTTAATACCGGAATATCAATACGATTTGATTCTTGATTTAGGACCTGGAGAGGCAATGACGAAACAGTTACAGACTATACGGAGTGATTTACCAATAATCACTCTATCGAGTTATAACAGTTTTTCTGGCGCCTTAACCGCTATTAGAAAAGCCATAGACTCAAATTAATTTTGTAGCAGTCGAGATGGCTAGCTTTGTGCTTAGATCTTCAACTCATCAACAATCAGCCCCCTCGCCCGCGAAAGAAATTAGAGTATAATCAATGAACTAAATCGCTGGAGAGGGGGTTTGAACTATTTGAATTTTAACATTTAATCTATAAATTAAAATTTCTTAGCTTGACGGCTATCAGCTTTCAACACAGTCTTACTGTTTGATTTGACGAAAGATTAACACCCAGATTCCCTTGAATCGCTTCAGGTATTTTAGCCAATAAAATTGATCTCTGCCGTAACAATGATTGTTCCTCAGAGAGTTCAAACGCCCCTCCTTGTTGCAAAGAAGTAATGATTT
Source organism: Legionellaceae bacterium (assembly GCA_947474165.1). Classification (GTDB taxonomy): domain Bacteria; phylum Pseudomonadota; class Gammaproteobacteria; order Legionellales; family Legionellaceae; genus CANJHO01. The sequence continues at coordinate 1,898 of CANJHO010000119.1, read as the reverse complement.
TTTTGACTGCATTGCGTGCTTGCACAATCTGCCAATTACTGGCAAGTGAAGGTTTTTTAGCTCCAGAAAAGAAACCTGAAGGAGCTGTTTTTTCGAGAATTTGAATATAGTTCTGTAATTTATAAGCAATGACGTGCCTCTCTACTATACGCTCTAATACAATCTTATAGGCAGAAAAATCACCTAGAGTAATAGGCGCCTCCTCCAATGCCCTTTTTAATGCTAAGTCCTCTGGTCTCTCTTCAAAACTAGTAATTTCATTCAGAGCAGCATCATTTAGTTTCTGTACGCCACGCAAAATATTTACAGGGCAAGTAAAACACAAATTCACTAATAGATTTTGCTTAAGTTCATATACCTTTTTTGATATCACAAACTGTCTTAATTTTTCGGGTAATAAATTCCTGATGCGTTGTACTTGGGCCTCATCGTCCGTATCTATAATAATAAGGGTTAAGTCAGTACAACCGTCAAATGTGTTATAACCTATAGTAATCACACTAGCAGATATTGTTATGCAGGTTAAACCAATACAGCCGTAAAATGTGCAATTACCTATGGTAGTCACACTGCCAAGTATCGTCATGCTAGTTAAGCCAGTACAGCCGAAAAATGCGCCATTACCTATGGTAGTCACATTGTCAAGTATCGTCATGCTAGTTAAGCCAGTACAGCCTCGTAATGTGCTATACCCAATAGTAGTCACGCTACCAGATATTATTATGCTGGTTAAGTCAGAACGGCCTCTAAATGTGTCATCCCCAATAGTTGCCACACCATCAGGTACGGTAAACGCACCGTCTTGCAAGTCGGTACTTGCAATCTTAACTAACACTTTATGGCCGTCGATGTTTTTTATTATCATTGCACCAAGCCTTCTCTAAGGCAGCTCGAATATCTGCAACACCAGTGCCCATAATAGTAGTACTCTTTTACTAGAATATAATGGAAATTATTATACAATAAATTCCATTTTTACCCCAATAATATACATAATAGAATTAAAAAACTACTCTTTGGAAATCATTGGAGCAGCAAATGTAGCCCGTTTGCTTGCAAACGGGGATTAGCTCATGCGTCACCAAAATCTTAGTTTCAAGCGACTTTTTTTCAAAGATTTTTACTCAGGGGAGGCAAGGGAGATAATGCTTCGAGCAATCCCCGTTTGCAAGCAAACGGGCTACACAAGCTATCATTGATAATTCAGCTAGTCCTTTATCTCGTTTTTAGAACTGTCACCTAGACAACGTCCCTAACGTTTTTTTTGCAGTCTTCTCAACCATAACCTGAGCACCGATTTTTCAGTTTACTTCGATCTGCCCCCTCTCCCGCGCTAGGCGTTTGAATAGTATGATAATATCCTTCGCGGGATAAGGGTTGGGGAGAGGGAAATGGAAAAATCTACGCTAAGACAACGTGCTCGCGATTTGCGAAAAAACAGCACTGATGCTGAGAGGCATCTTTGGTATCATCTTCGAGCGAATAGACTCGGATTCAAATTCAAGAGACAAGTCCAATAGGCACATACATCGTTGATGTTGTCTGTCTTGAAAAACGACTGATTATCGAGCTTGATGGTGGCCAACACATGGACAATCAGGTTTACGATACGAAGCGCACCGATTGGCTAACTACACATGGGTTTAAAGTGTTACGCTTTTGGAGTCATGATGTCTTCCAGCAAACACCAGCGGTCATCGAACGCATCATGACCGCTCTACTTTAAAGCTAATATTGGGATAACAGCCTTTTTTCTAAACGAGACCACATCTCATCGTCAATGACCATCCGTGACATTCCCTCTCCCCAACCCTCATCCCGCGAAGGACATTATCATACTATTCAAACGCCTAGCGCGGGAGAGGGGGCAGATCGAAGTAAACTGAAAAATCTGTGCT
>CANJHO010000118.1 GCA_947474165.1 Legionellaceae bacterium | reverse complement strand
TTAAAAAATAATTCTCCCTTTGAAGGACAGGCAATTAATTATAGAAAAGATGGCACTCCTTTCATCATGAACTGGCGTGTACTCCCTTTGAAGATAGATAACCAAACAAAAGCTTGGATTGCTATACAGCGAGAAATAGGCTCTTCTGATGGTATTGTTGTATAAAGGGGTTCAGTAGTTCTTTTTTTGAGGTACTCCAGAATATTCTTATCGAAGTTTCTTTAATAAAAAATATTCTAGAGATTCAATTGCTTTATTGCTATTTTGTTTTTTTAGTAATGATATTGGGATGTCTGCTAAAGGAGGGAGGGCTTTATTTTCTAGTTGTTTTAAATAATCTGGAATCATTGTTTCTTGAATAATCGTAATACCTAAACCAGCTTTAACCGCAGCCATTTTACCCGCATAACTTGGACTAGTGTAAGCAAGACGCCATTTTATACCGGCTTTTTCTAAAGCATGAATAGCGCTCTCTCTATATACGCATGGCCTTGGGGATAGAACCAAGGGTACAACCGTATTTTCATTGATTACAGGAAGTAGTTCAGGCTTGCCTATCCATTTGACAGGTTCTTTCCAAAGCGTAGTTTGCTCCAAGAATGTTTTAGGAGGTGTCATCTTTATTAATATTAAATCAAATTTTCCTGCTTTAAATCCATCAAGTACATTGATTGTTAAATCACACTCAACATTTAATAGAATACGCGGGTGAAGTCTTGAAAAATCGACTAACACATCCGACAAAATCACGGTAGCAAAATCTTCTGGTAACCCAAAACGAATTTCACCCTGTAGATCAGGCTCTTTGAATCGATCTAATGATTCTCGATGTAGTAAATACATTTGCTTGGCATACCCAAGAAATATCTCCCCCTCGGTTGTGAGTGAAAATTCTTTGCCCCTATTAAATAAAAGTTTCCCAACCAAGTTTTCAAGTTTAGCGATTTGTTGGCTAATTGCAGATTGCGTTCGCCCTACACGATCGGCAGCTTTGGTAAAGCTGCCAGTATCCGCAACGGCAAGAAAGCATTGTAAGGTGACAGTATCCAGTGACATTAGAACTCCTAATAACAACCATTAGAATTTTTAAGTTTACTTATATTAGCATGCCTACTATATTTCAACAATATTAATAGAAAAACTTATCAGGAGTTCCTCAATGACGAATAGCACGATGACGTACTTATCTCTGCTGCTTATAACCATCCCTATCATGGGCTTAATATTTAACGTGTTATCCAATAGAAATCCAAAAATAGGTGCGCAATTAGCGACGATAGCAATTGGCATAGGATTAACACTAAGTCTTATATTACTCGGATATTGTTATGGAGATACAACACCCTTTTATTTTCTAGGATTTAAAGCGGATGGCTTAGGACTATTGATGACCTCCCTCATTTTTTTTGTAAGTACCGTTGCTCATCAATTCTCAATACGCTATATGGCGGGCGACCGAAATTATAAATCCTATTATTATAAATTATCATTGATTACAGCGAGTGCAGCGATCATGGCACTTGCTGATCAAGCGATGTTGTTTTTTACAGCATGGTGCATTAGTAACTTTCTACTGATTTCATTGATGATTCATAAAAAAAAGTGGACTGCTGCGGCACACTCAGGAAAACTTGCCTTCAAAACGCTTTTTGGCGGTGCAGCTTTACTCATGATAGCGATTATTTTGATGTATCTTGAAGCAGGTAGTCTATCAATATTGACAATCACGCAACAAACCAGTCATTCACCCCTCATGCTGACCGCACTTCTTCTGTGCATGATTGCAGCGATGACACAATCTGCGCTCTGGCCTTTTCATCGATGGTTAACCAGTTCATTGAATTCACCTACGCCCGTTTCTGCAATGATGCACGCAGGTTTTGTCAATGGCGGTGGGTTTCTTTTAGTACGGTTTGCACCACTGCTTTCTGAACACACCTTACTGCTGAATCTCATTTTTTTTATCGGCGTCATTTCGGCGGTGCTTGGGACGCTTTGGAAACTCGTTCAAAGTGATGTAAAAAGGATGTTAGCTTGTTCCACGATGGGGCAAATGGGATTCATGATGATTCAATGTGGGCTCGGTCTTTTCCCTGCCGCCATTGCTCATCTGATTTGGCATGGTTTGTTTAAAGCCTTCCTCTTTTTAAGCGCGGGCTCTGCGGTCATAAGCCAAAAAGCAGATAGTCAACGTCGCACTAGCACATTGAGTGCCTTTGTTATCTCCTGTGCGTGCGGGCTCTTAGGAGCATATGGTTTTGCCTGGTTTAGTGATAAATCGTTTTTTTCAATGAATACAACAGCCTTTTTGGTCGGCTTCGCATTTCTTGCCTCAACCCAAGTGGCTCATGCCGTATTACAAGTCAACATAACCTTCTCAAAGAGTCTCTTGGCCGTTACCGCAGCAGGCCTTTCTGGCGCGATATATGGATGCAGTATTCATCTTATTGAAGCCGCAATTCCATCTATCATAACCGCACATCATTCTATTAATGCGCTGCATCTTACTGCATTCACAGGATTCATGATGATATGGCTGATTTTAAATTTAGAGTGTTTACGCTCTATTCAGAAAACAAGCTTTTGGAAACGCAGTTACATGGTCCTATTGAATGGTAGCCAACCGCATCCAAAAACAATTACTTCAATCCGTCAGTCATATCAATATTAGGAGTGTTCACAATGACTATTCAGTGTAGTGAAAAAATGAGTTCTGCAAAAATAACCATGACAGGTAAAAAGCACATATCCAGCGCTCTTGATATTCAAACGATGGTTCACCTTGCTGCGAAATCGATAGCGCCTGTGTGGCCGTTAAAGACATTCATTGCGTGCAACTCACTTCAGGGTTTTGAATCGCAACCCTTTGATATCGCGTTGACCGAGGCACAATTTTTATTTGAAAGATGTCCCCTTGATTATCAGCATATTAACCGAGAAACCATTAAATGGTGCGGAGCCTATTTTGATGAAGGTCAAAGTGTTATTGATATGCCTGTTGATGCTAGAGGCTTTTATTCGACATTCAAGGATCTCTCCAAATATGACAGGATGCTCACTCAAGGATCAAAAAAAAATAAGCAATGGTTAAATCAATTACCTGACAATGCAGAAGATGCCATTATTCAATGTTTAGAATCTCTACAAATTTCTGATGAAGAGCATCTATCGTTTTTGAAAAAATCATTGGCACAACTGTCTGGGTGGTCAGGTTTTATGAAGTGGCGAACCGAGTGGCAAAGCACCTCAAATCACTTGGATAAACATTCAAATATGCTTATTGATTTCATGGCAGTCCGATTGATTATTACGGTATTACTTCATCCAGAAATTAATTTTTCCAAAATGTCCTTTAACAATGAGAAAGCTCAACAACATCCCATGATAGACAATATAAAAAAACTTGAGGAAGACTATAAATCCGATTTAATTCCTACCCTGTTAACCGAAGCAAAGACAATGCAACCATTAGCTACAACATCTGCAGAGGTTCAGTTGGTATTTTGTATTGATGTTCGCTCGGAGCCGTTCCGTCGTCATCTTGAATCCTTAGGTCCTTATGAAACGTTGGGTTTTGCGGGATTCTTTGGGCTTCCGATTCGTCTCTATGATTATAATTCTGGGAAAGTAACCGATTCTTGTCCGGTTTTGTTAAAGCCACGATATGACATTCATGATTGCCCTAGTGAAGAAAATACTTGTGCTGAAAAAAAGCATGAGCAGGGTAAAAAAATACTTAACGGGCTGACGGATATGTATCAGCAATTAAAATATAATTTTGCAACGCCTTTTGCGTTGGTTGAAACATTGGGCGCTTGGTGTGGCCTACTCATGCTATCTAAAACGATTAAACCCATGTTGACGATATCCACTCTCAACAAATGGATTGAAAAAATGATGCCAACAGTAAGGACAAAGCCCCTTGTTGATATGACGTCTACAGATTGCAGCAACGGTATTTCCCCAGCAGATCAAGCACTTTATGCAGAAGCAGTCCTTCGTATCATGGGATTAACAGCGCATTTTGGAAAGTTCGTCATTTTTTGTGGCCACGGTAGCAGTACGCAAAATAATCCTTATGCCTCGGGTTTAGATTGTGGCGCGTGTGGGGGCAACCACGGTGGGGGTAATGCCAAAGTGTTAGCGGCGATTTTGAACAAAGCGTCAATTCGAGCCTCGTTATCTGAGCGCGGCATCCATATCCCGCAGGATACCCGATTTTTAGCCGCCGAACACAATACCACAACGGATGACATGCTTATATTTGAAGATAACATGCCACCATTGCTTCATGAAAAAGTTTTGCATCTGTTACAAGAGAACCTGATAAAGGCCAAAGCGAAAAATACAGCTTCGCGGGTAAACCATTTTGATGTGGGTGGCCAAGTTAACCCTCTCGAAGAAACTGGCAGACGGAGTCAAGACTGGTCTGAAGTCAGGCCTGAATGGGGGTTGGCTCGAAATGCTGCTTTTATCATTGGGCCTCGAAAACTAACTCAAGCCCTGGACTTAGAGGGGCGCTGTTTCCTTCATTCATATGACTGGGTTCAGGATGAACAGTTAACTTCTCTTGAGATCATATTAACCGCCCCAATGGTTGTCGCAGAATGGATCAACACACAATATTTGTTTTCTACTATTGATAATGTGACTTATGGCAGTGGCAGCAAAGTCACGCATAATGTGACCGGTAAAATTGGCGTCATGCAAGGTAATGCCAGTGATTTGATGCATGGACTACCCTTACAATCAGTAAAAGCCACCGATGCGCTTAAGTTCCATCAACCGCAAAGATTACTCACTGTTATTTATGCACCTAGAGAAAATGTCAGTAAGATCATTGAGCGTCAAGAGATTTTAAAAACCTTATTTTTTAATGCCTGGGTTCATTTGGTTGTGATAGAGCCAACAGAAAACAAAGCCTATCAACTTCAAACCACAGGGGAATGGTATTTAATGACTACAACTAAAGTAGGTTTATCCTTTAAGGGGAGAACTGGAGTTTTAAATGAATTATGCCGATAAATTTGTTTTACTCGCATCAAAACATAATAAAGAGCAAGCCATTGAGCCTGTCTTTCGACAAACTCTCGGGTGTAACTTGTGCGTAGAAGAGATTGATACCGATCAATTTGGGACATTTACTGGAGAGGTTCCCCGATCGTTATCAGCCTATGAAACTTGTATTTTAAAGGCGAGATATGCTGCACATGAAAAAAAATACGGTCTATCGGTTGCTAGTGAGGGCAGTTTTGGCCCTCACCCATCCAATCCTTTTATTCCCCAGGCACACGAAATCATGGTTTTTGTTGATTTGGAAAACGAATGGATAATTGGCGAGCATTTACTAACACCCAATACAAATTATAAAATGATGATAATTAATAAAGAGACGCTGTTAGATCCATTTTTAAACTCAGCTCTTTTTCCTAGTCATGCCCTAACGCTGCAATCAGCCGATAGGCTTGATGTTATCGCAAAAGGAATTAACTCCCCTCATCAACTTCAGGCCTCATTATCAGAGGGTTTTAAAAAATATAATGAATTATTTATTGCAACGGATATGCGGGCAATGATGAACCCTACGCGCATGCAAACAATAGGCGAGCTTGCTGAAAAGCTGGCAATACGCATAAAAAGTCCTTGTTCTGGCTGTGGTGTTCCTGGCTTTGGTTTTAAATCTGTAAGTGGTCATTTATCCTGTAGCCTATGCGGAGATGACACAAAAATGTACCGGTATGAAGAATGGGGGTGCATTCAATGCGATTATCAAGAACAACGACCCCGCAAAGATCACATAATCGTTGCCGATCCCACTCATTGTGACTATTGTAATCCCTAATTCAGATGAGGCTTTATGACAAACATTACAGCTAATGTTAATCTTGCTTTAGAGCGGCTAGAACAAGGAGACGTCGTAAGGTATGCTGATCACTCAAGCCGACGTAATTGTCATTGAGCTGCCGCCCAATCAAATAAAGTGACGTGCTATTCGAGAAAAAACATTAAAAGTTGGGCAGAGAATAAATATAATTTAATAGGTACAATCAACTCATCGAGTAAAATAAAATATGAGTCAAAATAATAGCTTACAAAATCAGCCTGAATATGAAAATTTTTTAAAAAGTGCCTTGGCATTGAAAGGATCTGTCACACCAAAGGTCATGAAAAAAGTAAGCTGCACTATTATATACACTGGGTTAGTGTCTTACCTATGTTATTTATTCCCATTGGCTGTCTTACCTATTGGTCCTTTTGAATATGGCGGGTTAATCATGGGCTTAATCCTTGTTTTTAGAGTCAATGCAGGCTACGACCGATGGTGGGAGGCAAGAAAATTATGGGGTAACGTTGTCAATCAATGTAGGAACCTGACGATTATTTTAGTTAATTACACCAATCAAGGGGCGCAGGATTGGATAATTAAAATCACTAATATGATTTCGGCCTTTCCCTATCTTATGAAAGATAATTTAAGAGAACATATCAATTTGCAATATCTCTGTCATCTTATTGATATAGAAAATATTCAACAGTTAAATGCATCCAAACATCGTCCGATGGTCCTCGCTTCTATGATTGCACAGGAACTACAAATTGCGCGAAATAATTATAGTCTGGATTCCTTCGCATTCCTTCATGCACAAGAACAAATAGAGCATATTATTGACGCTCAAGGAGCATGTGAGCGGATTTTAAAAACGCCGATGCCTTTTGTGATGGCTGTAAAATCACGGCGCTTTATTTTATTTTTTTTATTAATGCTACCATTTGCGTTAGCAAACGTTTCTTTATTAATTAGCCCATTAATTGCCGGGATAGTCTCTTATGCGCTTTTTTCACTCGATCAGATCGGTATTGAATTACAAAATCCATTTTCTGAAAAAAATTTAAGCCATTTACCCCTGGATAATATTTGTAAAACCATTGATGACAATGTTAAGGAAATTCGAGATAGTAACAACATTATAAATTCGGATCCGCAGTTTTTCAGCATGGCAACTTAAAAAACCTATAAGAGGACATGTTTCTGGAACTGCACCTATGGCGCTATCAGTTACGGGGTGTCAAGCTCGGCGAGCTCTGGTCTCTTCCTTCAGCCACAGATTGTTTGTTTATCATTATTTCACAGGCTTAATTTATTCGTGAATACTGTGTTGTTCCGCCATCTATATGCAATTTATATATAGCGGAACACGCAAAAATTTTAGTCAAATAGATCTTTGAGAGTTATAATATTACTGATCATTTTATTAAAGTAATCATTTTTTAAGGCCCCATTACTGGAAATTATGCACCAAATTAGTTGTTTTTTTGTTCGTGTTTGTGTCTTGTATATAGCGAGTTTATTTTCTAGTTCAACAGCATAGTCTTTAGTGATTACAAATGGTTTCTCAGTGTGTTTTATTTCACATAATGTGACGCAATCATCTTCTCTATCGAAAATAAGATCAATTTGAGCGCCATGGCCACTATTTTTTTCAGGGACATATCGCCAATCACCACAATAGGTTTGAATTTGATTAAGTCCTAATGCTTTTTTTATTGTATCAATATGTTTCAAACATACGGCTTCAAATGCATATCCAGCCCATGCATGCCACGCAGGGGAGTTTATTATTGATAGCCAGTGTGATCCAGACGAAGTAATTCGAGTTTTTTGACGTAATGGTTCAATCCAATTTAGATAAAAAATAGAGTATTCGTCGACCAATCTATAATGAACCCCTCTTCGCTTATGGCCCAAAGGAAGAAATGTACTTATAAATCCTGCCTCCTCTAAGCTTTGTAATTTTATATTTAATGTACCGCCATCGGAAATATCTTTGACATTGGCTATAAGATCTTCGCGTGAAATTACATTTCTTTTTTGTGCAATAGCACGGATGGTTTTAATGTATATTTCTGGCTCGTCATAAAGAGAGTGAAATAGCTTATCAAATTCATCAAAAAGCAATCCTCCTTTTTGGAAGCAGATATTATTAATGTTTTGCGCAACGGACAGGCTTTTTGTAATACTTTTGAGATAATGGGGAATACCACCCATGACCATATAAAGCTGCAATACTTGTTGCTCATTAAATTGGGTTCCTCGGTAATTTAAATAGGAAGCTACTTCAGTAAGAGTAAATGGCTGTAGAGGCATATTCACTGTAATGCGATTATGTAATCCGCCTTTAGCGTAAATAATCTTTTTTAGCATCCATGATGCTGCCGAACCACAAACCACAAGAATTAATTTTTTTCTATAAGACCAGTGTGCATTCCAAAAATATTCCAAGGCTTTTAGGAAACCCGATTTATTAGTTGCTAACCAAGGTAATTCATCAAGAAAAATAGTAATTCTTTTATTCTTTGGTAAATTTTCAATTGCTGTATTGAGTTGGCGAAATGCGTCCATCCAATTAGTTTGAATGGCCATTTCTGCACCTCGATAAAATGCATTTGATAATGATATAGAAAAATTCTTTAATTGATGTTTTAGAGTGTCTTCATTTCCTATTAGGTAACTCCCCAGCTACGTCATCCTGAGCGCGTTTTTTTGCGCGAAGGATCTCCCTGCAGTAGCACGGTCTTTAACATATCGATCGATATAAATCGCCCCACACAGGATTCAATGCATT
>CANJHO010000117.1 GCA_947474165.1 Legionellaceae bacterium | reverse complement strand
GTGACTTTGAACCCTGAAAAACAGGAGATAATTGAGCAGTTAATTGCAGCATGAATTTATAAAAAAAAGTGACAACTACCTTGCAAAACACCGTGATCAAGCTTAGCGGTTGTTTCAATCAACCTAGGCAATTGAATTTTAAGTCGTTCATAAACATCAGTGCGCTGAACTGGCGTGAGATACGCCAAGAGATCAGAAAATGCATAAGCATCCACAACTAGATTAATCAAATTAAGTGCGTTAAGAAGGCTAGGAATAATAGCGACGCGTTGGTCAGGATTAAGGTGATCCAGTGTTTTTTTAAAATCAACCCCTCTTTTTATGATATGTTGTAATCGAGATTGTATGCCATGAATGACAGCAGCGCATTTTTCAGCTGAGAGACTAATAAGAAGTGCACTCAGATCTTCGGGAGATGCAATTAATATTGGATAGATTGCAGCAATACTCCCTTGTAGAAAAATGATGGTTTTTTCTGTAGAAAGCTCCATGATGAATAAAATCAGGTTTTCTAAGGTGGAAATTCCATTGATCAACTGAAACGATAGTGAGGAGTCTTTTAATAACTCTGCCATTTCATCAGGATTTAACCCTTGAAACATTTCCAAATCCCTAGGTGATGCAATGGTGAATGGCAGTTTAAGCTGCCTCAGTAGGTGAGGGTTTAATGATAAATTATCTTGTCCACAGCAATAGGTTCTTGATAGCAACTCTCGATTTAATTCATCGAGGGCTTTTAGAAGATGGCTTCTGGCTTTAGTGAGATACTCTAGCCTTTGACTACCCGTTACAGAAATTGCATTTAAAATGGTTTCTTGTCCTGTCATTGCTGCAATGAGGCGTGTACGATTATCTGCAATACAAGTTTGTACATTTTGAGTGGCATTGATATTGACGGTGGGATCTGAGGCAAGGGTTAAAAATCTTCTAATTTCAGCGTGAAGGGGGGCTGGAATCATCGCTCTCGCTTCATCATTCAATGTTTCATTGTAATACTCTATGAAAGTGATAATGGGTGCGTAAGCACCGCTGCCTGCATTGGCTTGTGAACCCACGCCATTATAAGCATCATTAACCGCAAGTTTTTGGCATAATTCTCTTAATTGCCCCAATAAAGTGCCTGTGTCGTTAGCAATCATATGATATTGCTGATAGGCATCACCGATGGCTTGTGTTAGAGGGGAGTGTTTGATAAGGCGGGATTTTTCTTTATCGTTAACGAAGTACAATGCGCTATCGAATACCCTTGTTACTTCTTCATCTTCAGGATCTTCAGGTATGTATGGGTTTCTTAACGGGGTCCTGTGGAAGAACTGACAAAAAGTTGTATTTCAAAATAAATCCAACTACCTGTGCAAATTTATAACATATAATTAAAAATTCATCAGTTACTTAGGCAGCAGCTTTCCAAAAATGCTGTTTTAAATGTTTTTCCAGTTCCCCAACCATTGCGGCAATATTAATATCACCATTACTTTTTTTAAAACTGTACTTTCCGGTAAAAGCAATATGAGCCCAAGCAATAGGTGAGATTCTAATAAACTCATCAATAATGTCTTGGCTAACACCCTCTTTAAGCATTTTTTCATAAATAGTATTCAAAATAATGCCGTTGTAGGCAATGATACAGTTTGCAACAAGTCTTACCGCATGTGCGCTGACTCGATTGTTAACAATTTTCTTTCCCTTAAATACCCCACGATAGACTTTCCTAATGAGACCCTGCAATTGGTGATAAGCCTCTGTCCGATTTCTTGCCGCACGTATGGCTTTCCTAAGCGCCATGTTATCTATTAAGTTCAATACATGTGTGCTTTTTAATATTTTATTGTACTCAAAAAGTGCTTTTTTCAGTCTTCCATACCGAGCAGAAGAGTTTATTTTTTTAACAATGATGCTCTGCGTATTTTCTTGTAAAAGCAAGGAGAGTAAAACTCGTAATATCCCTCTTTCTTCAGCTTTAATCAGACTTTTATCAATGACCCCATTAGGACGAATAATTCCAGTGTAATTATCAATTGATTTAATCGAAAATAAGTCATTTGTCGCTTCTTTAACATTTTTTATACTTGGAACATATTCAACATCTATTGAATCCAGTATAACAAAATTGAGTTGATTTAAAGAGTGGTTATCACCAGTGACCATGTCAATATCAATGTCTGTCTTGTTGCCAAAGATTACATCATAGAGGCAATGTCCTTCGTACTCATTAGGTCCAATATTTTTTGCATTCACAGCAACAAAGTTTGCAATTAATGTATACACGGAAAGCCCTGGTTCTTTACCAAGAAATTTTTTTGAGTATCTTGACTGAATTGTACTTTCACTAGTTGGAAGCTTTTGTCCGTCTGCATCAGCTAATAATTGTAAATCCATTAAATTCCATTGTTTAAAAATAGGCAGTGAATGAAGTAAATTGCTTGCTATGTCGTTCGCAGGGCATAAGGTGTCCACTCGAATGAAATCTTCATGAGTTGATCGCAAAAGATTATGACTAAGATCTGACATTTCAGCCATTTTTTCCTCACCAATGCCAAAGGCATCGGACAGAAGGCATGCATTCACAACCAATGGAACAGGCTTTCTTTTTTTATGATAACGCGTTTTCATATGAGTAAATGCACGCCACATATCAACATGATTACCAATATGCATCGTGATATCAGGGATTTCTACTTGTGTGAGGTTTTTGAAAAAAGCATCATCAAGTTTATCCAAGCTATCGTAACCTAAACTCCATTCTCGTTCACCTGTTTTGGTTTCCTTTATAATAAACCCAGGATTTTCACCAAGACTTATACGCTTTGTTATCCTATCCCAGGTGTTGTCCAAGACATTAAGCACTTCATCTAAATGCTTACGGCAATAGATTGGAATATTTGGGTAGCCAAACTCTTGGGCTATTTTTTCGACATTATCTACTAATGCATCATCTATTAAATCATGATCTATATCACAATAAGAGATACTTTCATTGCAACAAAGCAAGCCTCTCTCTAAGCGACGATACATTTTTTGATAGACAAAAAATTCAAATAAATGGGGATCTACCTGTTCATCAGTTGGATTTTCTTTCAAGTAAGGGATCATCGTTTTGGATATGGTGTCCTCCAAATCTTTTGGCAGCTTAAATGATCCTGGACTTTTATCAGCACCATAATGTTTTTTGAGTAAATCGATATACTTCATGATATCGCTGTCTTTTTTATAAAATACAAGTGGTACTGCCAACATAATAGGTCGGAGATACAATGCAAATTGCCGTGATGATTCCAGGTAAAATGCCCACTTGGCTGCTTTTTTGTCAAACACACTGCCTTCCAAAAATTGTGCAAGTGCTGGGAACTGCTCCTCTGGTAAAATAGTATAAGCTTGGTGGTTTAGCTCATCATGGGTTAAATTATTCTTACGATTCGGAAACCATTTTAGAAATCGAGCCAATTTTGGTAAATCAACAACTAAACCAGAACCATGCTCAGCCATTGCCTTTTCAGCATATATTTTACCCTCATTCATTATGCCTCTGGTATGATATATAAAGCTGGTGATTAAGTGATCCATAATTTGTTGATAACGATGATATACAAAACACAGGGCTTGCAGCCATTGTTGTGGCTTACTTAAACGTCTGAGTCTGGAGGCGGCGTATTGCTCCGCTAAATCAGCATAATAGCGAATAGAATTCTTGGATATTTTCAGGCTCGGAAGGAAGGCTTTTGCAAATTCATATAGTTCGGCAAGTCCCAAGGCCTTATCTACCTCAGCCATGATAGCCTTATATTTAAAATTCTTTTGATCCAACCGTATTACGTTCAAAGGAGTAATTCCCTCCTCTTTATTGATTAAAAGGGATAGTTGTTCTTTTTTTGATTCTGGAATAGCTGAAATAAGTCCATCAAGTCGGGCATCCTCCGTTGAATATGCATGTGTAAAAATATCCTGTATGGTGCGATATGAAGGTAAAATAATCTGTTGATTAGTAAAATAGCTTAATAATTGTCGTAAGGCATCATGTCCTTTAGGATAAAGTTTGATCAATTCACTTAAATGAAGCTGAATTGGGGGCTCATGTATTGGCAGCCAATCTTTAAAGCCGAGCAAAAGGAGAATATCATTTTTTTGTTTTTGATAAGTTCTAAAATTGATTTGACCCGTGATTCCCGATAGGCCTTCCTCGAAATATTTCCCTAAAATAAATTGTGAATCATTATCTTGGTCTAGATTAAATTTATAAAACTGTTGTTTTGCCTTAAAATACCCAAGCAATCGAATAAAATAAACCTGTGCTTTCGCGGTACGGTATTTTTTAACGAGGAGCAATTCTTCATCCGTTAATGAAAAATACAACCCTCTTTCAACTTTATTAAATTCAGGGATAGCATAAATGGCTTCAATTTCTTGATCAGATAACAGGTTTATTCGACTAGGGCTATACATAAATTACTCAGATACTTATTATTGAAAACGTTCGTTTTTGAGCAGATGAAATTGGCTTAGAAAGATCAGCAGGTTTATTGGATCTTACCTTATCAATAACCATTATTGATATTACCTTCGTGCAGCATTATACTTGATATGAGTTTTGAGAAAAGAGGGTAACAAATTAATGCCAACAATTAGTGCATTTTATGGAATACTGATTCAAATGTTTTGGGGTGATCACGCCCCACCTCATTTTCATGCTTTATACGCAGAATATGAAGTGCTTATTGATATTCATACACTTGAAGTGGTCCGAGGTTCTATGCCTCGCCGAGCATTGGCTTTAGTATTAGAATGGGCTTTTCAGCACCGCGCTGAATTACTTGAGGATTGGACATTATGCGAAAACAATCAGTCGCCAAAGAAAATATCGCCCCTGGAATAGTGTGCAGGGCTCCTTGGCGATTATCAAAAGTCAAACCACTGCCCAATTATGAGCTAGAAGTTGAGTTTAATGATGGGACACATGGGATTGTTGAAATGGTTAAGTTAATCATGAGTGATAAAGCAGGTGTTTTTGCCGCACTTAAAGATCAAGACCTTTTCAATAAGGCTCATCTTGAATATGGCGTCCTCACCTGGCCAGGTGAGATCGATTTAGCCCCTGACGCAATGCATGATGAAATTAAACAAAAAGGTCGCTGGGTTTTGCAATAGAGGATTTTCTATGTTGATTGGTTACGCACGTATTTCAACACTCGATCAGAATTTAGAGCTTCAACTTTCTGCATTGCAAGAGATTGGTTGTGAGAAAATCTATCAGGATCAAATTTCAGGAATTAAAACAAATCGCCCAGGCCTGAGTACGGCCCTTGAAGTTTTAAGGAAAAATGACACTTTGGTAGTTTGGAAGCTCGATCGATTGGGTCGTACTGTTAAGGGATTGATTGATTTGGTTAATCAATTGCACCAGAAGGAGATTCACTTTAAAAGTATTACCGATAATGTCGATACGTCTACACCTGCAGGTCGTTTCTTTTTTCATATCATGGCAAGCCTTGCGCAAATGGAACGCGAATTAATGGCAGAAAGAACCAAAGCAGGTTTAGCCGCCGCCAAAGCCAAGGGGCGGGTTGGTGGTCGAAAACGAAAAATGACTCAAAGTAAAATTGAGTCGGCTAAACAATTACTTTCTTCAGGCTCTTTACCAAGGGATGTTGCACAAAATTTGGGTATCTCTGTACCAACTTTATATCGATGGGTACCCGCTTCAGGATTAAATACCTTACTCAGCGGATCTAATCTATTAATTGAGGAATAAAATGAAATCAAAAATTATTATTTTCATCTTCTCCGCATTCCTTGTCTCGGTTGGATATCCTGAAAATAATATCGAAATTAATCAACCAAATAGGAGCTTTTTAAAACGTCCAACGGGGCCTTATAGAGTTGGATTTGAAGATTTCCATTGGATTAATCAAAATGTTTGTCCGGATTTTAATTTTAATGGAAAAAATCAAGATGATTTCAGTCCAAATAACATTAAATATTGTCATGAAGTTGTGACGCGTATTTATTATCCTACTGTTTCAAAAAGTCAATCATATTCCCCATACTATCCGCCTCTTGTAAAATCCTCAGTGCAAGCAATTCAAGAATTAGTTCCTAATACACCAAAAGATGCGTTGGAGCTATTTAAACACATTAAAAGTTTTTCAGTAGAAAAAGCTGAAATTGTTAAAAATAAGCGATTCCCAGTACTTTTATTTATTCCAGGTTCAGGCTGGCCATCCGAAGTTTACGAAAACACTATAACTGAGTTAGTTAGCCATGGCTATATTGTAATCGGTATTAGCAGCCCATTTATTAACCTTGTGGAATTGCCAAATGGCCGGATCATTGATCCAGCAAAATTACCACCAAAAAGTCCTAAAGAAATAACTGCTTTGGTACCTTTGCAAAAAAATGATATATCTTATGTTTATGATTTGATTCATAACCAACAAAATTTAAATGTTATTTTTTCTGCAATGGATCTTAAACATATTGGTATATTGGGTCACTCTTTTGGTGGACGGGTTTTAGCAGATGTATCACACGAACATCCTACCTGGTTTCAAGCAGGAGCTACTCTTGATATCGGTTGGGATGAAACAAATAATTCACGGAATAAGTTTACTTTCCCTTTTATGCATGAAATATGTGCCAATAGAAAACTTTTATCACCCATATTACCTGTTACGTTTGAGCTAGGAAATAATAATTACCTCGTTGTGATCGCTCCAAACAAGCAAGATCATACTTATAGCTATCATGCAAATTTTTCTGATTATTCAACCTTACAATATATACCAGCCGTTGATACATTTTTAACGTATGTAAAAGAGCAAAGTATTAAAGAAGGGTTCGATATAAAAATATTGTCGCACGAATTAACTGAGCAAGAACGTAACAACATTACTAAAACAACCTATGTCCTAATTAAAATTAACGGTGAATGGCGTGGCTCTATTTATGTGAACAAAGCAAAACAAACAGATTTCGATGTGAATATTATTGAGAGTCTCCGCACTACCTTAGACGATTTACCTAACAAATCTCCTGAAAAATTATCAAAGGTTGAAATTGAGCCTATCGTCAAAGAAATAGCCTTACTTCACGAAATGCTTGCTGCACCTTTACCTTTGGGTGAGGGAAATGGTTGGGAAATCACTGACGCTATTAACACTTATTTAGTTAAATTTTTTGATACATACCTTAAAAACAAGGAAAATCTATTTAATAAATGCATTCCATTACATAAAGATACATATATAAAATGTGGGCCTGACCAAGCGTGATGAGGTCTTAAAGAGGTAGGACGGATAAGTCTAGCCTCGTTATTGCCAAAGATTTAAAGATGTTTCAATTTGAAATACAACTTTTTGTCAGTTCTTCCACAGGACCCCTAATAAACACGCTTTTGCTGAAAAGTTATACGCTGAAAGCCGTCCAATCAATGGGACACTTGCCGAAAAATATTTAAAAGAACATCGTGGACTGACCCATACTCAACAAGCAGATCTCCGATTTATCCCTAAGATTTCAACGTTTCATGGTGAGAAAAAATATCAAGTGAGTTATTGTCAAATCTGGTGTACAGCATCAGGCGGCCTTCCTGTCTGACTGATCGATTACTTGTATCCCATCTTTAAATTCAACATTATTCACAACGAGTGTTAATAAATTGAATCCCTTGATTTTATTCCAGCGTTTCTGTGCTGATTCCATGAGTTTATAAACCATTGCCAGCGTGGTATCTCGAGAACCACAATTACGTGCCCTCTTGGTTCTTAAACGCACCGTCGCAAAGGTAGATTCAATCGGGTTAGTTGTCCGAATGTGAATCCAGTGTTCTGCTGGAAAATCATAAAAAGCCAACAGTTCTTCGCGATCTTTTTCCAAGCAACCCATAGCTTGTGGATACTTTGCACCGAATCGTGTGATGGCACTATCAAAGGCTGCTTTAGCCTTATCACGGCTCTCGGCCATCCAAATATCATGTAATGCTTCTTTCACCTTTGGCTGCATGGACTTAGGCAATTTATTCAATACATTGGCTGTCTTGTGAACCCAGCAACGTTGATGACGGCATGCTGGATATACTTTGCTAAGCGCACCCCAAAAACCAAGTGCTCCATCACCAGCAGCTAATTTGGGTGAAAATGTAAGGCCTCGTTCACGCAACCCAGTCAATACCTCTGCCCAGCTAGCTGTAGATTCGCGAAAACCATCTTCAACAGCAACTAACTCCTTCGTGCCATGCTCGGTAACACCGATAATCACCAGCAGGCATAAGCGGTCATCCATTCGGACATGGCTATAAATGCCATCTGCCCACAAATAAACATATCGTTTATCGCTTAAATCACGCTTGCGCCACTCCGTGTGTTCATCAATCCACTGACTTTTCAAACGCGATATCGTATTTGCCGACAAACCTTTTGCTTGTTCGCCCAACAGAGACGAAAGGGCTTCCCCATAACTGCCTGTTGATAGGCCTTTCAAATATAGCCACGGCAACATTTCTTCAATGCTGGTTGAGCGTTTTAAATAGGGTGGAAGCAGGTCACTGTTGAATTTAATCCCTGTCTTGCTCCGGTCACGAACCTTGGGAACTCGGATATCAACATCTCCGAGACCAGTCTGAATCGTTCGCTCAGGTAAATAACCATTTCTCACAACTGCTGGCCGACCATCAGGAAGTTTATTATCCTCATGCTTCAATAGCATCATTGCCAATTCAGCCTCAACGGCTTGAGCAATAAGACCACGTGCACCAACCCTCAATAATTCACTTAATGGATCATTGATTATCACTTCTGGTGTTACAACAGCTTTCAACGTAAAATCATTCACGGCGTATTTCCTTTTGTTGGTTATGTTCTTGCGGAACTTCCAACAGGATACGCCACCTGCTTTAAACTGTCATACACCAGATCTGACTATAACTC
>CANJHO010000116.1 GCA_947474165.1 Legionellaceae bacterium | reverse complement strand
TCACCAATCATAATTTATTTTTTGTCTCATTTTCTTTGACACCCAGCCTAAGGATAGTGATCAACATATCGCGGGATAAATAGGTGAGTTAAAACCTAGATTCTTTGAGACATTACAATCCACAATAGACACGGTTACAGCGTCTCTTGGAAAACATTGCCAATAAATAAAAGGATTGCTTTTTTTTGAAAATATGGGGGGATGTTTTACACCATCCAAATGACTATCTAAATCAATTTCATTCTTTGGCGCCCGCTTTTTTCAAAAATAACCACCGAGTCCCAGCGCATATATTAGCCCCAAAATGAAAAAATGTCGGGCACGTCGCTACCGCGCCTTTGCTCGACCTACGTCCGAATATTTTTAAGATTATTTTTTGTGCAAAAATAGCGGGCGTTTAATGTGAAAGGGACTGTGATTGATGATATATTTTTAATCGGTTAGGCCATAAATGATTTTCTAGACCGTATGAGAATTTAACATCAGCATCAATGGGTTCGCCCATAATACCTGCTAATACTGACTTTTAATTTACAAACTGCATAATATGTGGCATCATATCGCAAAATTCATCGATAAATTTATCTAAGGTAATCCCTAATGCTCTATCTACGCATCGAAATAGATACATTACAAAACAACCGACTCATTCCATCAAGAACAAGTTTTCCTAAAGATAACTTCACCGCCACACTAAGAAAATCCGATGATTTCTGGCAAGCTCTGTTGATAATACCTTTAGAAATACCAGCAAAGTGTTTGATTGAAATGCTGAAACACACCCTGTTGAGCTTAAACAAACTTCTGGTGTCTCTCGGCGAACTGCCTTTTATGTTTCATCAGACAACTAATATATTAGAAAATTTAAACGATGCGGCCATACACTTCGCATTGGCTATCATTTTGGCCCCCTCAACAGCAATTCAATTCATCATGCGAAGTCTTCAATTTTTTACTCGACTCATTAGCTCTTGGGTTTGTGTGCTGAGTGGAACCGAAAATCAAATCCCCGTTAATCAAAAAAGTATTCCTTACTATTTCAACAAAGAGGCAACCCCCCTGATTGAGAAAGGTTACTTCCCTTCATCATCAAACCTCAATAAAGCTCGATTTTTTTCACCCTATTCGCATGGCACTGAAGTCCTTACGTCTAGCTTGGGTATCATAACCCGCCCTATTTTAACGGGTGGAATGGCAATATTCTCAACATTGATGGTTTTAATGGCGACCGTTGAGGGCATGGTGAATTTGCTCTTAGGACAAACCAATCAGGCCGCTAATAGGTTGCGTAACATGAGCGCACACGTTGGAATCACGCTTATCCTTGCGCTCATGACCCCAATGCATGCTTTAGCCAGTGCAATCGAAGTGCTGACTAGAAGTACCAGCACATTGGTTTCATGCATGAGAACGCCTACCGTTAAAACAGATAAGGGCAATGATGACTTAACACCAGATCCCAGCATAAATTCTGCAGACGATATAAATTCTGCAGACGATGCTTCAGTGGAGGCGGCTGCTTATCAATCCTAAAAAGAGGCGCGCCTTGGTCTGCTGCCTGAGCTTACCCCGCCCTCTATAGCACTTGAGGAATGAGCCACTGGATGAAAAAAATGTCCCGCTAAGGCTTCGGTTGCTTTTGCTTCATCCACATTTTTTGGGGCTATCAACTGAAAGCCCTCGATTGGCTCCTTGATGGAAAGAGGCAGGTATTCTATCAAATGCGCCAACTGCACATTCGCCTCATGCATCTTAAACGCTTTAACTTTCGCATCTATAAAACCATAACGTAATATTCTGTGTTTTCATGGCCGCGCGCAGTATACCTTTCACACGGGGTTACAGGTGCAAGATGAAAAAATTTTTCGTAGACTAAGGCAGTTTTAATGACGTTTTAGGGATAAATGGCGGTGGGATTTGTACGGTATTGCGCTATGGCTGGGAATCAAAAAAATTTTATAAGAAATGGTTTGGGAGGATAGGAATTATAAAGACCCTATTCCCTAATTTCCAAAAATACCGTGATTAAAAAACAGCCAAAAACAAGCGTTGCTCGGTATAAGTGCGGTTTTAATTCACCTTACGGCCTCAACTTTAATGGGGCTAAAAATGCTGGAAGTGGCAATATCGACCCCCAACAATACAGCCAATGCTACGCGATCCGTTGCTAGAGCTCTCCCATTTTTTTTATGTGCCGAAGGTACTGCAAAACTCTTAAATGTAACGACGATGCTACTGATGATGCATGAAATAACATTGACGATTGCCACTACGATGGGTATGGGGATAGCATGTGTATTTCTTGCATTGTTTTTAGATCCCACATTCCGCAGTAAACAGGGTAATTATGACAATTTGTTTGTAACCAACAAAATATGATCATTTATAAGTCGATAAATGACGATCAATTGATTTTATCTATGATCTATTTGTCTCGCATCTTTCTCTCTCATCTTTAAGTTACGATGATAATTGATTTCATCATACTGAATTTGGCTTAAGAGTTCTTCACGCTGGGCTTTTAGATTTTTTTTATTAAATCGCGAGATCTCAACCCCATATTTTTCACTGGTTTGTTCAAGTTTAAATAATAATTGGTGTTGATGAACCGCTTGTCCCCGATGGACAAGTAGTTTTGTAAGTCGACCTGCAAAATTACTGGAAAGATAGCTTAAATCCGCATCAATATACCCATTGTATTGTGGACCATTGTTGTTGCATGACGAGAGTAACAAAACAAAGAGCAGCACTGCAAATTTCAGCATCAGTTGAATCCATCCCATGAATACAAACTCAAAACCATTGTCCATCACCATATTCTGTAAGAATGGCTTGATTGTCAAATTTAATGATTTTACCCTGACTCATCGGGTACTTGAGCCCTCAGATAATATTGCCTATACTGAATTTATTGTTGTTTATGTGGCGTTGCGAGTGACTACAATATGTTAAGCATAATAAATTGTGTGGCATCAGAAGATGGGACCATAAAATACGCTTTTAAAAATAAACGTGGTCATGAGTTTGAAGCTGTATTTTTTAAATTACCATTTAAAACAACAAAAGATTATGTTTATACAATATGTGTTTCTTCTCAAGCGGGTTGTGCGTTGAACTGTAGTTTTTGTGCAACGGGGCTTAATGGTTTTCAGTCTAATCTTGAAGCAGAGGAAATAAGTGAACAAATAGGGATGGTTCGCAGAGATTTAATTAGTAAAAAAAATATAGATGAACAAGATAATTTTCAAATTGCACTTATGGGTATGGGTGAACCGATGTTAAATTACGATAATGTCATGGCGTTTTATTGGGCAGCCCGTCGTTCCTACCAAAATTTAAATAAAGTCAGTATTTCTACAGTAGGTATTGTTCCAGAAATTCTTAAATTAGCGCATGACGATAAGCATTCGCTTGATCTATTTGTTTCGATCCACTCACCATACAATGATCAACGCATGAGAATAATACCTGTAGCTAAAAAATATCCTTTAATACAATTGATTGATTCATGTAAGGTTTATGCTCTTAAGAAAAATACGTTTGTTAATCTTAGTTACTTGCTGATAAGAGACTTCAATGACTCGCAACAGCATGCGATAGATTTTATTAAATTAATAACACCGTCGCATTTATTTAGGGTACAACTTCTACTATATAATAATATCGATGAACTTTCGTACAAAAGACCGCTGCAGGAAAAAGTAGAGCAATTTAAAGAGATTATTGAAAACAATAATATTGAAGTCATGGTCGTTGAAAGTAGAGGTAGAGATACGAATGCGGGTTGTGGTCAACTTGTGAGAAAAAGATGATAAAAAAAATAAAGTATTGGAAATCTATCTTTTTTAAGAAACTAGAAATGATCAGAAATAGGCATCAATTACCTAAGTATGAGTCAAAAGGACTCGATAATGATCTTGTGTCATGGATGGGTTTAAATTATATCCATATGCATCATGATAAAGCAGATAAAATACACAAGGTGCGAAAATATTATTCGTATGTTAAAGGCCATTCAGGTGCTATTAAAATTCAGGATACAAATACAATCTCATATGATGATCATTTAACACGAATAAGAACACCTGATGAGAAAATTAAAACCGCTTGTTTTCATAAGCCAAATTTATCAGCAGATCATTTTAGTACGTATCATATTAATCAAGCTAATGCTGAGACGAAATACAAAATTAAGCAACTGTTGAAAAAATATCCCTATCTTGGTGATATCCCAAAACCGTTTGAATATTTTGCAATGGAGGCGAATGCAAGTTTATTACCGCCTGCAAATATTGGATTACCACCTGAAATAGAAAATGATAAACATTTTTTCTTCAATTTTGGCAATCAAATGACTGAAAATGTTTTACATATGCCGATTAAAATATCGAAAAGCAAGGCTCATGAATTGAAAAAAGAAGGCAGGACATTAATTGATGGAATATCTGAAATCAGTCATCAGGATTTCTACTTGCCAAAAGAGTTAAGTTACGCCCATGCTTTTATAAAATATATATGCAATATTGAGTCTGAGTTGAACCCTTGTTTTTTAGACGACTATTATATTTTTCTTACAGTGAACAACACAATGGTTCCTACGAATGGTATGCAAAGACGAGGTGGATGGCATATCGATGGTCATCAAGGGCATGAGCGCATGCAAAAAAATGGAGAGAAATTGCCCTGTGATCGGCAATACATTATTTGTAATGTATTGCCAACCGAGTCAATTCAATGCCAAATGGATTTTAGTGAGGTAAGGGAGTATTGTCGCCGCCAATTTTGTCATATGGATTCAGTCAATATGCAAGACGTGATAGAAAGAAGCATCGCCAAGATACCAGAAGATCAGAGAAAAATGACGACGATTGATGCAAATCAATTGTTTTTCTTAAATCCATATATGATTCATAAGGCTAAGATTAATCATGGACCTCCCATCAGGAGAACGTTCATGCGAATTTTATGTTCTACTTTTACAAGAAATCGATTAGGCGATACCATAAACCCTGTTTTAGGACCCGTGTATCCTCTTAAAATAAAGACTATTACAGATATCCACGAAATATCTGAATAGGAAATGTAAGTATTCACCACGCTCAACCTGCACTCAAATCTGACTTTTCCCCAAGATTTTGAAATTATGGTGAATAGATACTAGGAAATTTTAAAATGACCCAACTTAAAATTATTTCAGAAGAATATGGTGTTATCTCAGGTGAAACGAATATTGATCAAAATAAAACAAATGCTTTTATCACATTAATAAAAAAACAAATAGAAAAACAAGCACTTGTTGAGCTTTTATATCAAGAAGCTAATCCTATTTTTCATTATGGTTTGCGGTGGGGTCGGTTGTTTCCAGAAAACAAAAATATCCCGCCGATGAACCCAAACACGATTGTTAAAATAGATCAGTTTGATAATCAACAAGTATATGCTTATTCATATAAAGATCAGCATGAGAATGCGTTACCGAGTGTCTTAGAATTAAAACCGATCATTCGTGAGATAGAAGCTAAATTACAAATTGATATGTCGGATTATGATGCTGTTATTGGTAACATCTATTTAAATGGGTTGTTTATTCCGCCTCATAAAGACACAACTGAAAGCAAATCAGCATTTAATTATCCGATTATCGTCTTCACCTTGGGCAATGAAGCATCTTTAGGAATATGGGACGATAGTGAACGTGTTGAGTTAATAAACTCCTATGATCACACTTCGGCAAGGATCCCATATCCACCACCAACCAATGAAATTTTAACAAAAAATGGCACCGTTTATGCTATAGGTTACCAGGGTTCAAAACGCTTTGATCTCTTGCATACGACCCCCAATGTTTCAATAAAGCCCATAGCGTTTCCCGAAATTAAATTACCAAATTCGCTTGATATGACCCCACGCTTAAGAAATAAAACGATTACCAATTACACAATTACACTGACGTTTAGAAGAGCTCAGGATGTTGTAGGAACGCCCTCAAGTGGCTGAGTGATTAGTGGGGATGCTTATATACTGCGCAGTATATGGTGTCAAAACATGCAAATTTCATTAATGTTGCGCAACATTCGCAATGAATAACTGACACACGACACATTAATCAGACAGCGTTACCAGCCCTTGCGCTGTTCAACTGGGCAAGTTTTTATTGTTGCGCAAGAGCGGTTATGTATGGACGTTTTATGTAGCAGGTCTATTTCCTCTTGGAGCATGAGCTTCAGGAAGAGCACTCCCAAAATGTTCGAAGATATCCTTTCTCATGGCATACATATGATGGCCAACTATCCCTAGGGACCTATCATGGGGAGAATAGTCTTTTTGATGCCCATCATATCCAGACACTTTTCCATTATCATGTAAAATAAGAAAGCGCTCCTGATCGGCGTTATTTCGACCAACAATTTTAAAACCAGCCCTAACTCTTTCTATTCTATCTACATGGTTATTACCCTCTGGGTCAGATAATAGAAATGATTGTCTGTTCGCCGCCATAGCTGCTCTCATGGCTGCTGCTGGTTCTTGAGCTTGAGCAGTATAAGCGGGGGGAGCATCAGCATTATAAGGGGGCGGCGGAGCATCATTGGCGTAAGCATTAGCAGCAGCCGGGGGAGCATAAGCAGTTGCTCGTTGCGGAGTAGTGCACATGATTTATCCTTAAAATGAAACGTTTATAAAATCCTAAAAAAACTGTGAATTTTCAGCACATGAGCCATGTTTTCAACGATTACATTGTTTTTTCAAGATAACCCGTTTTTAGTATAGAGCATTTTTAGTAATTCGAAAACAGCCCTACGGGAGAGCTATAAATTCCTGTCCATCACTACGATATAGTTAGCAAGGACACCGGTATTTTCATTTATTAAATTTAAGAATTTGATCTTCGCGTGAAAAAATAGGTTGAATTTGCTGCTTTTTCTAGGATACATTAAAAATGCATAAGGTAAGCGGTCGTCATTAAATATCTAGAGTATTTAATGCGCTCTGCTTAACATAATATGGACTCATTTATCCTTAATGACTATCAACGACAACTTTTCAGGATGAAAACATGAACAAGACGCATGACATAAATGATAATCAGTACTATCTAATGTGTGACCTTGCCAAACCAGATGGTACGCTACATTACTCGTATATTACGCATTTCGACCTGGCAAATAAAAAAGTAACAGTTAATTATCCAACCGAAGAATTTACCATGGTACCAGATAGTTTTGAGGGAAAAACAGTTAAAGATTGGGTGATGGATCAATTATTAAATTATGAGAAAAATGATCCTATCACCATAAAATTTATAAAAAATAATAAAAATACGAAGTTAAGTGACGTTTTTATTGATCATCTTAATAAAAATTTAATAAAAACTGATTTTAACATAGTAAAACCCTAACAATTCCAGTCATCATTCATCGCCCCTGCAGGGCGATGAATAATGGCGTGGTGTAATTAATGATGCATGCCTGGGCCATCACAATCAGGCAAGGGGTCGGGATCGTGGGTTAGTTTGACGCGTTTGGCAGGTGGGCTGGCAGCTTGTCGAAGAGGGGCAAATAATCCATGCTGGGCAGTACGATTTAATGCACTATTTGATCGCTGTAATTGATGAATTAAAGCGATAATTGTTTCATGATCTACGGAAATCTCAATTGCAATGCTCATCTGATGAAAGAAATCGTTAAATTTAACGACCCATTCGGATAAACAAGCTTGAGCGTCGCTATGATCATAGTATTCTGCGATGCCTAAAGCGGTGTATCCCCTGAGGTTTTTGATATTAGGATTGGCATTGTGTGAAATTAGGCAACGGATAATATCTATATTCCCTTTGATTGCAGCTCTTGCCAGTGGCGTATCCTGATCCACAGCGAGATCAGGGTCGGCGCCTTTTTGGAGGAGCAACGCTGTGAGTCGGGGGGAGCTTTTGCGAATGGCCATATGAAGCGGTGTTATCTTAAAGTTCCCATGTTTAAAATTAGGGTTGGCGTCATGGTCTAGCAATAATTTTGCTATCTCAAAGTAGCCTTCTTGAATGGCTATAGTAAGCGCTATTGATTTATCATCTATTGACGCCTTTTTGTCGCTATTGGTTAGTAAGGCGTTCACATAATCAAGATGACCAAATAAAGCGGCAATCGTGATTAATTTTTCCTTGGTGAGTCTCTCGTTAATATTTTGGGGTAACTGCATTAGATTTAGGGATCTAAAAGTTAAAAGTTTGGTGTGCAGCAGTTCATTTTGTTGTTTCGCAGGGCAGATGATGGTTGTATCGAAAGAAATGTAGGGTGCGGTGTAATCAGGATTAAATCCTTCCATTATTTTTGTAGCAATGCGGTTGAGGTTTGTTGTTGAGGTGGGCGGCCATTGATTGCTATTTACGAATGTCCAATGTTGTGTTTTTAGATTGTAGCTTAAGCCCATGGTATGTTCGATATTTCCTAAAACAATGCCGATGTGATTGTTGGGGGTGTGATTTTTGTCTAGGATTATTTTTAAATTATTAAGATAGTCCTTTATTTCATTTCTAGTCAGCGTGTTTGGTTCTGAGTAAATCGTGACAAGCCCTCCCAACGCATCTATCCCTTTTGAGCCCGCCAGTTGCGACATTTCAGCATAGCTGAGTTGCTGTAGGGAGGCGCCAAATAGATTTTCAAAGTTTAGAGGATACTGATAAAGTTCAATGCATTCGATGAGCGCTTGAATTTCTAATAGCGCTAGGTCTGGCTCGGTTAAATTAAGGCCCCGCTTTCTTTTAATACGTTTGATTTGAGTGACAAGGGGAAGTGACTCAATACTTGATATTGTTTCTATGCGAGCTAAAAATCGCTGGTGAGGATAGGAATTATAAACTGCGACACGAAGTCGGTGTGCCGTAGCTAAGCTACATGAAAGATGGCGGTAGGCCCGCCGTAGTCTGCTTACAGGAGCCGGCTACAAACCACCTTAAGCTGCTGTTGTAAAGAGCAATGGTAGTGAGCATTAAGGAAAG
>CANJHO010000115.1 GCA_947474165.1 Legionellaceae bacterium | reverse complement strand
TTGTCGTCTTTGGTTTATGAATGAGCGAAAATCGCACAGAATAGTCAGTCTTATCCGGTGGATCGGGTCGATTTTTCACAGACACGGGTTGGATGACGATAAAACGCAGGCAGGCGTGGTTCATTGAGACTTGTTTTTGGCTTGTTTTTGGCTGTTTTTTAATCACGGTATTTTCGGAAATTAGGGAATAGGGTCTTTATAATTCCTATCCTCTTATTCATAAATCAACTCACGCTTTGCATCCGGATACGGTTCAACTCATAGAAAAAATCGCTAAACGGATGGAGAAGGAAGGTGTTGATGCTTGGTTTGATTTGGATGTTGCCGAATTTTTAGGCAATGAAGCGGAACATTATGAAAAAGTGAATCATACCTTAGATGTTTGGTTTGATTCAGGCGTTTCGCACTTTTGCGTCTTGAAACAAGGGGATGCAAAGGATCTGCCAGCAGATGTGTACTTTGAGGGATCCGATCAACACCGGGGGTGGTTTAATTCTTCATTAACGACTGCCGTGGCGATGTATGGAACGCCACCTTATAAAACCGTTCTGACTCATGGTTACACCGTAGATGCTGAAGGGAAAAAACTTTCCAAGTCGAAGGGTAATTATGTCGCGCTTGATAAATTAATTAATCAGCATGGCGCTGATATTTTACGCTTGTGGGTGGCCTCTACAGATTATCGCAATGAAGTGAGCATTTCTGATGAAATTATTAAACGAAATGCGGATGCGTATCGGCGGATCCGAAATACGCCTCGTTTTGTATTGGCAAATTTATTTGATTTTGATATTAAACGCGATGGGGTTTCTGGTGATAAATTAGTTGAATTGGATCGTTGGGCTATTTCGCGAGCGCAACAATTACAGGATGAAATACTCACAGCTTATGAGCAGTATCATTTTCATGTGATTTACCAAAAAATACACAATTTTTGTGCGGTTGATATGGGCAGCTTTTATCTTGATATTATTAAAGATAGGCAATACACCACCCCAGTGAATAGCAATGCCCGGCGTTCCTGCCAAACTGCCATGTATCATATCGTACATGCATTAACGCGTTGGTTGGCTCCTATTTTATCTTTTACAGCAGAAGAAATTTGGCAGGCTACGCCAGGGTTTACGGGAGAGTCTATCTTTGTTGAGCAGTGGTATACTGCATGGCCTGATGTGGGTAAGCTCTCGATGAATGATTGGTCGCAATTTCAGGCCATACGAGATGAAGTTAATAAAGCCTTAGAAACACAACGTCAAGTTGGATTAATTGGCTCAGGATTGGCAGCTGAAGTTACCCTCTTTGCTGAAGAAGGCGTTCAAACCATGCTGGCGAGATTAGGCGATGAATTACGCTTTCTTTTAATTACATCGAGCGCTATAGTGCTTCCTATGAGTGATCGTACAGACGATGCTGTGGTGAATGATGAGTTGGGTGTGGCCGTTAGTGTTAAGGCAAGCCCCCATCCTAAATGTGCTCGTTGCTGGCATCGCTGTGAGGACGTAGGGCACCATTCTGAACATCCTGAATTATGTCAACGTTGTATTATTAATATTAGCGGAGATGAAGAATTGAGACATTTCGCATGAAAAAATGGCATTGGTTTGTTTTATCATTGATAGTGGTCTTGATGGATCAGGCCAGTAAGTATTTTATCTCAATAAGATTGGTCCCATATCAACCTGTCCCGGTCATGCCGATGATCAATTTAACGCTCGCCTATAACAGTGGGGCGGCTTTTAGTTTTTTAAGTCAAGCAGGTCAGTGGCATCATTGGTTTTTCATTATATTTAGCCTAATCATGAGCACCGCACTGATCATTTGGATCATTCGTCTAGATCCTACGGCACGCTTGCAGCTATTGGCTTTAAGTTTGATTCTGGGAGGGGCCATTGGCAATTTGATAGACAGAGCATTTTTTGGATCAGTGATAGACTTTATAGATGTTTATTATCAGTACCACCATTGGCCTGTCTTTAATTTAGCAGACAGTGCCATTTGTGTTGGCGCATTTTTGATGTTGATTGAGTTAATACGTAAACCGCGTTAATTACCTAAAGAAAATTTAGTAAACTATTTTTTCTTAATAAAGCTTGCAAGGAAAAGATAGAGTATTGTTTCGGAGGGTGTTGAATAGTGCGATAACATAGAATTTTTGAAGCGGTGGAAAACCAACCCTGAGCTTCAAGATCTGCCAAATAGGGTCGATTTTACAATCGACCCTAAAATTTAAACTTTATAAACAACGGTGATAGCCGTTAACCCATCTGCAATTGTTTACATTGTAATGGCGACGGTCATAAACACGTGCCCTGTGTCTTGTAACCCATGCCAGTACAACAGGTGTCGCTGTGCTGGTTTTATAGGCCTCTATGACAGCTGCCTGGGTTGATGGGGCATAGGATGCTGTTAATAAGAAAACAGACACCGTTGCAGCCATTGATAAAACCAAGTTATTTAAACTTCGTTGTGTAGTCATGATTAAGTCCTTTTGTTGTTTTCAAACTTAATTATAGACCATAAGTATTATTTTGTATCTTTTTGCGTTTATTTTGTTTATTTTTGATTACGTTTTTTGTTTATTATTTTTGCAATCGACTCTCGGAACAACCTGGCAGGTTTCTAGGTTTTTCGGATCGGGGTCTGAACGATCTCACTCACGGGTTAGATCTCTTAAGGTATGCACACCTCGTAGGTCAGTTTAGACCTACGTCCCATTAGACCTCTTGCATAACCTGCTTCTTTTCCCCGATTGCGGTGTTGTAAACGTTTTTCGGTGCTCATGTACAACCCAGTACACTACGCTTCTCAAAACGTTTACGCCTTGCACTCAGGAAAAATATAGTTCAGTATTTTGTTTCTGAAGCTTCTCTGGTCTTGGTAAGTTTAATATGTCATGAATCTTTGCTTGATGATGCTGATAAAATGTTTCTGCTTCGGGGTTTTTACTTAGAAATTCCTGCAAAATAGCCTCAGAAATAGAACAAGTTCTCGAAGTATCAAAAAACTGAAGGGAATGGCTACTATGGCCAGAAGCAATAAATCTATGAATACTGCTTTTTTCTTCCTCATCCTTACCTTCTGCACTTGCGATAACCGCCAAGGCTAACCATTCTTCGGCAGGGAAGCTTTTCCTTTTATGTTCTTGTAATAAAATTTTTATTACCTGTTTATGGTCATCGGTTTGGCCTTCTTTTAAATAACTATCCAGCAATAGATGGGCAAGGCTTACGGTTATAGGCGCTTCGGAAGGGTTTTGTATACGAATCGCTCCAGTGCTTGCGTGATAATGCGCATTATTTTCGGTGGGTAAAATAATAGACAATAAACACTGCCATGTGTTTAGACTATGTTCTTCATGCTGGATTAGTAGTGTTACTAATCGTTCTTCTATAAGTGCCCTAAGTGCTGGGTTAGTAGTATTCTTAGGGTAGTGGGTGATTAATTCCTCCGGAGATAGTGCAGCAAAAAGAGACAGTTCTTCGGTTTCTATAAGAGCAGAACGTGCTTCTTTAGGTAATAAGGACAGAATAACTTTGAGGGATTCTAGGTTTGCGGCTGCAACTTCAAGTACCGTATCGCCATGTTCATTTGCTGTTTCGATGGCAGGAAGACGGTCTTTTATAGGCAAGGATTCCAAAATAACTTGGAGGGATGCTGGGTTATACACTGCAAGATCAAGTATCGTAAGGCCATCTTCATTTCCTACTTTGAGGGCGGAAAGGCGATCACCTACAGGCAATAACTCTAGAATAACCTTGAGGGATTCTGGATTATCGGCTGCACAATGAAATGGCGTATTGTTTTCATGGTCAAATTCCAGGATGGCTTTAAAACGCTCTTCTACAGGCAATAACTCTAAAATAGCTTTGAGGGATTCTGGATACCAAGCTGCAAGATGCAGCAAGGTCTCTCGATGCACATTGCTTACTAAGATACTTGCTTTGATAACAAGACGGCGGGAGGCTTGGGGTAATAACCTTAAAATCGTTTTAAGAGATATTGGATGCTTGGCTGCAAGATCAAGCACTTCAGATACTAGTATGGCAGCAGGGCGATCTTCTTCAGGAAAGGACTCCAAAATAGCCTCAAGAGATTTTGGATAGTTGACTGCAAGCCCAAGCAGCATCTCGTTCTTTGGATTAGTCACTAAGATGGCAGCAAGACGCTCCGTTGCAGGGTATAGGTCTAACATAGTCTTGAGGAATTCTAGATTATTCGCTGCACGATGAAGTACCGTAGAATCACTTCTATTTGCTATCTCTAAGGCAATAAACTGATGTTGAAGCAAGGGCTTACCCCTGTGGTGTGGTATTTGTATACCAGCAAAAAAGGATGCTGCGGGCAATAATTCTAAAATAGCTCTGAAGGATTCTGGTTGATTGGCTGCAAGATGAAGCACTGTCTTGCCCTTGCCATTTTTTATTTCTAAGGCAACAAGGCGGTGGTCTCTAGGCAATAACTCTAAAATAGCTCTGAAGGATTCTGGTTTATTAACTGCAAGATGAAGCGCTGTATCTCCATTATTATTTATTTTTGAAACAACAATAAGGCGGGAAGTTTGGGGCAATAACTCCAAAATACTTTTGGATAATTCTGGATACAAAGGGACTGCATGATGTAACAATGTATAGCCATATCGATCGGTTTTCATTAAGGTAATAAGGTGGTTATCCGGTGATGATTGTATTAATTTTTCAAACAAAATAAGATTTTTCTTTTTCATGGCGTAATTAATCAAAAGATCGGGTCCACCAAATCTATCACTGGTCATGACAAGTGCATTAATAAATGCCAAGTATTGTTCTTGGTTTAAGATCCCGTTGATTAAATTTAATACTCCATAAATCCATCCTTGGGCATTCATTAACATAATTTTTTGAAGTAAGGTGAGATAAAAATCAGGCGAAAAAGAAAGAAGTATACTTATAAAGCTGTGTCCATCGTTAATTTGTATTTTATGTAATATGAAGTGGTACATAGCCGGCATAGGCTTGATACCGTCATTATCAGCAGTTGTGAGTATTTTAGTCGGTCCGTATTTTTTTTTAAGTCTTAATATGGCGTTTGGGGTTAGGGTGTGAAGTGTATTTAAACAAGCACTATGTTCCTTATTATCCAGGATGATTTGTAATTGACTTGCTGCGATTTCAACACAATTTTCTTTGTTCAAATGGGCTATTACAGAAGCGATGGTTTTTCCCGCTGCAGATAAGGCTAGTAATTGGGCTTTTATGGTTTCTGGTAAAGATTCTACATACTCTAAAAAGTCTGTAAAAGCGGTTTGTGCTGTGAGGTTTGCATCTAGCTGCCCTGTCGTGCTCTGTCCACCTAGTTTTAGTTCTTTAATTAAGGCGGAAATAGCTTGCCTTGGAGTTGGTCCTGCACTTTCGAGCATTAATAAATCATTTTTTAACGCTCTAAGGGCTGGGTTTTTTTGATAAAGTTGGCTTGCTAAAGCAGGATAAGCTTGGTTTAGAGTCTGATAGTAAGTTTGATGTAGTGTAAAATTAAAATTAGCAATGTCTTGGGCATCTAATAGCAGATTATTAACCAGTATATAATTGGCTAAGTCATCTAATTTAGGTGGTTGTGTTAAAGAGTTTAGGGGTTTTTTTAGTAGTCTAAGACTAGGGAGTTTTGTCGCAGGTACCTCGATAAACTGTTCGCAACTAATACAAATAGCATCAGGTAATAAGATTTCCAATAATTCACCAATCGTCTTTGGTTTAAACAATAAAATTGCTATTTTGGCAAATAGTTCATTAGTGGCGCTATTCGGCATAACACAAATCTCTAGAGCAGAATTGGCTAGATTTTGGGCGCGTATTTTACAGCACCGATTAAAAGTATTCTTGAATGAAGTCTCACAATCAGGTTTTTCTAGTTCTTTGGTTAAGATAGTGGTCATCATTAGTAGTTCTGCTTTGATAACTTGGTCTAATAAAGTATGGTGGTCATGAGGAGCGACATCTGCTGCTCCTAAAAGTAGCGCTTCTGCTTCTTGAATGAAGGTTCTGATTGCTGTTTTTTCGCTATCGCGTAGATGGCCGGGCATATATAATTTTCCTGTGAAAATATTTTGTGATTATTTTACCATAATGAGCCAAAAATGTATATACTGTTTTAATATTTTGTTACCTTTAAGGTGTGCGCACGTCTTGGTTTAGACCTGGGTCCCGTTATAGGTCTAAACTATAAGGGGATATCGACGTAGGTATTTACCCGCTAATTGTGACCGGATACAAAAATAGGCGCTAAAAATACATACTCAAGAAAAAGATAGATTAGGTCCTTTTTGAAGTTTGTCTGGGTTTTCTTAATATTTGTTTAAGGTTGAGGGTGCGTGATGAACAATAAGTTCATATAATGCACAAACCGGGGGTGAAACTATGAAATCAAAAAAACCAGATATTAAAGTGACAAAAGCTAGCTCTGATCTTGCAACCTCAGCTCAAGTTATCAATATTTTACAGGAACGGTTAAAAACCCGTGAAAATAACGGGACCTATTGTGGATATGGTAAAGTAGAGAAATATGAAAAACCAAATCCAAAAAACATCTACCCCCAAAATACAAATGATGCAATAACTCAGACAAAACTCAAACTAGTAAAGAGAAAATGGAAGCTCGTCTACGAAATGATCTGGCAGAGGATTTTAAAGTTGCTGCATCTCACCATTTTCATCATAGAGATGAGTTTGTCAGATTTCTTGCCGATGTTATAGCCACCATTTTTCTTCCCTTAGGCCTAGTAGTATGGGGTGCGCGCGCGTTATCAGGTAAAAGTGTATTCTTCAGCACTGCAAAAACAAACAGGGAAGAAGCATTTGAAAGTGTGGCAATAAATAACGCATCCTTTAACAATGTGCTAGATACTGCATTGGAGGCACAGTCTTATATGTAACTTCTAAATAACAATTCAAGAACCCCTCATCCGCTCTCCGGGCACCTTCTCCCCGTGTTCGGGGG
This sequence comes from Legionellaceae bacterium, assembly GCA_947474165.1. Lineage (GTDB taxonomy): Bacteria > Pseudomonadota > Gammaproteobacteria > Legionellales > Legionellaceae > CANJHO01. Next base: position 2,043 of record CANJHO010000115.1, on the reverse strand, counting down.
AGAGGGGAAAAATGTTGGAGTTATTTATTTACGGTCCCTAAGACTGGTGTGTCCATATATTGGGTACATTGATTAATCGCTTACCGCCATACTTAAATTGAGAAGTTGTTTGATTTCAGGGTTAATCACGCTAACACCTGCAACAGCAGGTAAAGTCAAAAAATGGTCTATTTCGTCCGACTCAACTTCGGCAGGATATAGCCTAAGCAAGGGTAGGTATTTACTTAAAAGAGTACAAAAGGTTAAATGAGCAGGAAAGGGTCTCACATGCTGGCAACCCAAAGCCGCAGCCTGCATGGCCTCAGATAGTTGCAAAGACAGGCGCTGTGACGTTGATTCAGCGCTTTGGAAGCGCGCTTAATCTGAATATTCACTTCCATATGTTGTTCCTTGACGGGGTTTATGAGCTTGATTCCAGCGGCACGACGGGCACGTTTCATGCGATTGAAACGCCCACATCAGTCGAGATGAACAACCTGCTTCATCGGATGAGTGAGCGAATAGCCCGGCTTCTTGAACGGGAGGGTTACCTGGAAAGGGATTCAGAAGAGGGGAGTCTGCTTCTGGATTGATTTGACGATGATGTTTACAATGAGCTTCAGGGCAGTTCCATTACCTACCGAATTGCCGTTGGTTCTCAGCGAGGGAAGAAGGTTTTCACGTTAAAGACGTTGCCTGCTCGAGAAGAAGAGATGGATGCAACAAATGGTCAAACGCTGGCAAAAGGAGGGGGCTTTTCACTTCATGCGGGCGTCAGTGCGAAAGCACATCAGCGAGACAAGGTCGAACGGCTTTGCCGCTACATTGCAAGACCCGCAGTGTCCACACACCGGTTAGAGCGATTGCCGGATGGCACCCTGAGTTATGAATTGAAGACGCCCTATAAAAACGGGACGACACACGTGGTATTTGAGCCATTGGATTTTATTGCCCGCCTGGCAGCCTTGGTGCCTAAGCCCCGGTTTCACTTGACCCGATTCCATGGGGTGTTTGCCCCTAACAGCAAGCACCGCGGTGCGGTGACAAGTGAGGGTAAAGAAAAACAACCTTCATTACCGGCAACAACAGAGCCACCTGCGAGTTGTGAAGAGGGTCGTGGAAAAATGAGCTGGGCGATGCGACTAAAACGGGTGTTCAACATTGACGTCACCATATGCAGGCATTGTCAGGGCACAATGAGGATCATTGCGTGCATCGAAGACCGTCAGGTGATCAACAAGATTCTGGCGCACATCAATCGAAAACAGGAACATTTGGCGTCGGTCATGGCAGGTACTGGCATTCGAGCACCACCCACTGACTCAATATTTCTGAGGAATCAATAATAACAAAAAAAAGGCTGGCAAACACCGCGCGGCTTGTTGTCGTCTTGGATTTATGAATGAGCGCAAATCGCACAGAATAGTCAGTCTTACCCGGTGGATCGGGTCGATTTTTCACAGACACGGGTTGGATGAGGATAAAACGCAGGCTGGCGTGGTTCATTGAGACTTGTTTTTGGCTGTTTTTTAATCACGGTATTTTTGGAAATTAGGGAATAGGGTCTTTATAATTCCTATCCTCTTTATTAATATTTAAGACACCTTACTTAGCATAGTTAACTGTAAAAGGGCCCTATTACCCTATTTATTTTGGTAAATATCTGGTATTAATTATCATAATACTAGCTTCCACAACATAACCATGGATAGGTTGGATAATATGACAACAATAGCCAACGCTGCTGTATTTTTTGGTGGTACCTGTCTGTATTTTTTTATCATTTATGCGCTGTATTATCATAGAAATAAAACATTTTTATCTACGGATGAAAAACCTGAGATACAACCCTTAAGTGACTTGAAAATTTATGGGGATGGTTCCAAATTAACTTTTGTCTATTCCGGTATTTATAGGCGTTGTTGAATAAATGGTATATTTTTGTAAGTTTGATATAAATTCAACGCAATAACAAAGTGCGTCCTCTAAAGACGGTTATACTATCGATTATTTTTCATTCATAGATTCCTCATGCCAAACAAACATAACGACAAATATCGCCAC
>CANJHO010000114.1 GCA_947474165.1 Legionellaceae bacterium | reverse complement strand
GTAACCATTCACCACAATCCGCCCCTGCGGGTCGGTTCGTGGTGATGAAATTAGCGTAAAGCTGTTTTTTTGAAAAAAATTCAAATAGTTCTTGACACGGTTTTTAGTGTTTTTTTGAAAAAATAATGATGCCTGCATCCATCACCTTAGACTCACGATATGTTCTAATTGAAGCTGAATCCTGATCTTCAATTCACAATGCTATCCTCCCCCGTACTTCACTTTTAAAAAGCGCTTAAAAAGCATCATAGAAAGGAAATTTTGTCGTTTAAAACCCGTGTTATTATTCTGTTGCAGTCATTTAACAGGTTGTCATGGTGAAAGCAGATAAGATCAACATTACTGAGACGGTAGAAAACGCACGTAAATTACTTGAGGCAGACAAAAAAATATCCCCAGCATTACGTGCTATGTTTGAAATGCTGTTGATGATTATCACGCTACTGGCTGGGAAGTTGGGGTTAAACAGTCAAAACAGTAGCAAGCCCCCATCGACCGATCCGAATCGGAAGAAAAAAACGGGTGCTAACGAAGGAAATAACAAGCCAGGCGGTCAGCCTGGTCGTGTAGGAAAAAATCTAGAGCCTGTTGATAGCCCTGATACGATTATTCCGATCAAGCTTGATAAACGTCGTTTACCGAAAGGCAATTACCGTGAAATTGGCTTTGAATCACGCCAAGTGATTGATATTGAAATCTCGCGCATTGTTACAGAATATCGTGCACAAATACTTGAAGACGCAGCAGGAAGACGATATGTTGCCGCTTTTCCAAAAGGCGTGTCTCGACCGATTCAATATGGCCAGTCTATTAAAGCCCATGCGGTTTATTTATCACAATTTCAGCTTATTCCCTATGAGCGCGTAGCCGATTATTTTATTAACGAAGCATCCATACCGATTAGTGTTGGCAGCCTGTTTAATTTTAATCAGGAAGCCTACGATCTGTTAGAAGGGTTTGATGCGTTAGCAAAGCAACAATTAATAAAAGCAACATTAGCCCATGCAGATGAAACGGGTATTAATGTAAATGGTAAGCGTATCTGGTTGCACAATGCTTCAAATGAGCAGTGGACATATTTTTATCCGCATCAAAAACGTAGCAGTGAGGCCATGGATGAGATTGGTATTTTACCTCACTTCCGCGGCACATTGATTCATGACCATTGGAAGCCATACTATACCTATCAACACTGTCAACATGGTCTTTGTAATGCTCATCACATTAGAGAGCTTCAATGGGTTATTGATAATCATGCCCAATATACCTGGGCTAAATCCATGCAAGACCTTTTGCTTGAAATCAATGAGGCTGTGAATAAAACAGAAAAAAACTGCCTTGATAATATTACAGCTGATGGGTATCGAATACGTTTCCGTCAAGTTATACAGACGGGTGACATTGAAATGCTATTACCACTACCCGACCCAGAACAGAGTAAAAAACGAGGCCGAGAGAAAAAACCAAAAGAGCGTAATTTACTGGAGCGACTCCGTGATTTTGAAAATGATGTTCTCCGATTTATGGTCGAAACCGAGGTGCCTTTTACAAATAACAGAGGCGAAAATGATATCAGGATGACAAAAGTACAACAGAAAATATCAGGGTGTTTTAAATCAATGGATGGCGCCAAAATATTTTGTCGCGTTCGAAGTTATTTGCTTACCGCTCAAAAACATGGCGTGACGCCAACGGATGCTTTAAAAACTTTGTTTGAGGGGAAGTTGCCTACAGTATTTTTTACTGAAAAGCACTAAAAATCTAATGCTGGCGCGCTTGCATCACCACGGTCGGCCACGAAGTGGCTGATTGTGGTGAATGGTTACATTAATAAAAAGTTTAAGCAGAGAAACATATCAACCACTCGGGTGGCTATTTAAGTCTGTCAGTAAAGATACCTTCATTATGGATATATTAAGAAAAATCCCACCGCAAACAAAATATGAAGCGATACAGTTGCTGTTGGTGTATGCAAAGAATGCTTCTGCTTCATTAGCATCCGCGATTTTATTAGTCGAGGCATCGGGTGATGATGCATTAAAAGACATTTTTCGTGAAGTACTCCCCAGCCCAGAAACCAAAGTGAATAAACCTGGATTTTGGAGGTGGTACTAGTATCGTTTCCATTTAGTTTTGACAGGTAACATCTTATCTTGCATTCATCTTTAAGTGACGTGATGAGGAAAAAGAGCGCAGAGACTATCACGGGCTGAGTGAACGTATATCACTCAACTAGAGACCGAGTATATGACTGTATCTAATCCTGAATTTGTCAAAACCAAATGGAAACGGTACTTGTGGTGTTATTTCATTCCAGATTCAATGTGTTGTAATATTTTTTTTGCCGCCTGTTGTTCAGCCTTTCGGCGGCTATCTGCTTTTCCAATGGCTGAGAGCTTGAGGCAAGCCACTGCACAGCAGATGTGAAAAATTTGTTCGTGCTCATCCCCTTCAATGCTGGTTAATGAATAGGTGGGCAAGGTTTTTTTTTGGGCCTGTAAATATTCTTGAAGTTGGGTTTTTGAGTCTTTAAGATTGTCTCTTAAGAGCGGATCGGTGAGGCGGCTTTCATATAGTTTGAGAATCACTTGTTGTGAGGCAGCAAACCCTCCATCCAGGAACACGGCTGCAAAGAGGGCTTCAAGGGCATCGGTCAGGATGGACCTTCTCCTAAAGCCGCCACTTTTCAATTCACCTTGGCCTAGGTAGAGGTAATCACCAAGGTCTATTTCTAGTGCGATGGTTGCGAGCATTTCACCTTTAACAAGGTGAGCCCGCAAACGACTCAGCTCACCTTCACTATTCGCAGCGAACCTTTCAAATAATGCATTGGCAATGACAAAACTTAAAATAGAATCGCCAAGAAACTCCATGCGTTCATTGTTAAGGCCACCGACACTGCAATGAGTAAGGGCTTGTTTTAAAAAGGATTGCGTCTTAAATTCATATCCTAGGTGTCGATAAAGACGTGGCAACTTGTTTTGCACTAATACTCCTAATGAATCAGTTTGCCAATATTGTGCCATCTAATCGTATACGTATTGGCATTCCAGCTCATCCATGTTGCAAAGGCTTTGCCACGAATGAATTGATCAGACACAAATCCCCAAAAGCGGCTGTCAGCACTGTCATCGCGATTATCACCCATCATAAAATATTGATTGGGTGGGACTTGTAATTCAAAATCAACCGCTGGTGCATCCGCACGGACGTAGATATCATGTATTACGCCGTGTAAATTTTCTTGATATTTTGCAACGGCTTTACCGGAGCTTTCATCGGTGGTGTATTCAACAAAGGTTCGCTTCATTTCCTGACCATTAATGAACAAGACCTTATTGCGATAGGCTATTTTATCACCTGGAACACCAATAACGCGTTTAATATAGTCAAATGAGGGATCAGGTGGCCAGCGAAAAACAACAATATCGCCTGTTTTAGGGTTGGAGAAGGAAACCACTTTCTTTTCCCAAACGGGCAATCGCAAGCCATATATAAATTTGTTAACCACTATAAAATCACCGACCAAAAGGGTGGGTTCAAGCGAGCCTGAGGGAATACGAAAAGGCTCTATCAAAAAGGATCTCAATAATAATACAATAAAAAACACAGGGAAAAATGAGCGTGAATATTCAATAATGCGCCTCGGTTTTTGTTCAGGCAGGCGCGCCTTGGCCCAAAATATAATATCCAATAAATAGATAGTCCCACTAAGCAATGACAGTAACAGCAAGCACAATGCAAAATTCATAAGGTTTCCTATTTCTTTTTATCGGTTTGAAACACTGCCATAAAGGCTTCCTGCGGGATTTGTACATGACCGACTTGCTTCATGCGCTTTTTCCCGGCTTTTTGTTTTTCTAATAATTTGCGTTTGCGGGACACATCCCCGCCATAGCACTTTGCAATGACGTTTTTTCGGAGTGCTTTGACTGTTTGCCTAGCAATAATATGACCGCCCAGGGAGGCCTGGATGGCCACATCAAACATTTGTCGTGGGATTAGTTCGCGCATTTTATCGGTGAGTGTTCTGCCGCGGCTTTGGGCTGCATTTCGATGCACGATGATGGCCAATGCATCAACCTTTTCGCTATTGATCAAGACATCCATTTTCACTAAATCAGCTTCTTGGAATCGTAAAAAACTATAATCGAGTGAAGCATAACCTCGACTAACTGATTTTAAGCGGTCAAATAGATCAGACACCACTTCGCTCATGGGAATATCGTAAGTCACTGACACTTGACGGCCACTGTAGGTCATGTTCACCTGGATGCCACGTCTTTCGGTGCAAAGGGTGATCACTTGGCCGAGATAATCTTGAGGCACCAGGATATTGGCGCGAACAATGGGTTCAAGCATTTGTTTGATCTGTTGTGCCGGGGGTAAATGGGAGGGATTATCAATCATCACGATTTCATCTTTGGTGTTGATTATTTGATAAATCACAGTAGGGGCAGTAGAAATTAATTCCAGATCATATTCCCGTTCAAGGCGCTCTTGAACAATTTCCATGTGCAACATGCCAAGAAATCCACAACGAAAACCAAAACCCAAGGCATCAGAAGACTCCGGTTCATAAAAGAGGGAGGCATCGTTTAGGCTCAATTTAGCCAATGCCTCACGAAAGGCTTCAAAATCATCTGAGCTGATAGGAAAAAGGCCAGCATAGACTTGTGGTTTGACGCGCTTAAAACCAGGTAAGGCTTTACTCGCCTGATTTTTTTCAAGCGTTAAGGTGTCTCCAACGGGAGCGCCTTGAATTTCTTTAATGCCAGCAACCACATAGCCTACTTCGCCTGCTTGTAATTTTTCACAAGGGGTTCGTTTAGGGGTAAATACACCCACTTGATCAACCTCATAGGCTCTGCCAGTGGACATCACCCGCATTTTATCGCCTTTTCGAATGCTGCCATTCATGATGCGAACGAGTGAAACCACGCCTAAATAGCTGTCAAACCAGGAGTCAATGATCAAGGCTTGTAAGGGGGCATCAATGTCACCTTGGGGTGGGGGAATACGAGCCACCAAGGCTTCTAATACGTCATCGACCCCTAAACCACTTTTGGCACTCACGTGAATGGCATGGTGGGCATCTAGACCAATAATATCTTCAATTTCAGTAATGACGCGCTCAGGTTCAGCTTGAGGGAGGTCGATTTTGTTTAAGACGGGTAATACTTCTAAGGCTTGATCAATGGCGGTGTAACAGACGGCAACGGTTTGGGCTTCAACGCCTTGTGCGGCATCAACCACTAAAATAGCCCCTTCACAAGCGGCAAGCGATCGGGATACTTCATAGCTGAAATCCACGTGACCTGGGGTATCGATAAAATTAAGTAAATAAATTTTTCCATCGCGGGCTGTGTAATGAAGGGAGACACTTTGTGCCTTAATGGTTATCCCCCTTTCTCGTTCGATATCCATTGAATCAAGGACTTGAGATGCCATTTCGCGATCTGATAAGCCGCCACAGCGTTGAATAAAGCGATCAGCCAATGTTGATTTTCCATGGTCAATATGGGCGATAATAGAGAAGTTGCGAATCAGTGTTAAGTCACTCAACAGGTTAGCCTTGTCGTAAATTGCGTTATTTTAGCTTAAAAATGGGTGTGCAGAAAGCGGTAATTTAATGGTTGTCCTAAAATACATTGTAACCGCGCCCAGTATAGCATTTTTTACGTTGCAAAATAATAAAAATACAGGGATGATCAGAGCCTGTTATTTTTAAAAGGGATGTGGGATGTGCCGATTGTTTAGAATATTTTTTGTGGGCCTTGCGTTGTTGACGCCCTCGCTAGCATTCGCTGATGCAGCATTGCTCCAACAAGAAGACGTTCAGAAGTTTATGAATACCATGGTCAAGCAGCATCATTTTGACAGGCGTCAATTGGTCAGTATTCTGAAGGCTGCTGAATTTCAGCCCCAAATTATTGAATCAATGGACAAGCCCTTTGAAAAGAAAACATGGGATGTCTACAAGGCTTTATTCTTAACGCCGCCTCGTGTCCAAGCGGGTATTGAATTTTGGCAGGCGAACCAAAAAGCACTGGAGCGTGCTGAAAAAGAATATGGCGTGCCTGCTGATATGATTGTTGCCATTATTGGTGTTGAAACTCTTTATGGCAAGCATCAAGGTAATTATCGTGTATTGGATGCGCTAACCACGCTGGCGTTTCATTATCCCAAGCGCGCGCCTTTTTTTACCAAGGAGTTGGGTGAGTTTTTATTGCTTTGTCGTGAACATGGGGTTCCGGCCACAAAATACTTGGGATCTTATGCAGGGGCCATGGGAAAACCACAGTTTATGCCCAGCAGTTATCGGTTTTACGCGGTTGATTTTACCGGTAACGGAAAATCAGATTTGATGAACGATGATACCGATGCCATTGGTAGTGTTGCAAATTATTTTCATCATCATGGTTGGATAATGAATGCAGACGTTGTACAACCTGTGAATGTGAGTGGGGGACGTTATAAAAAATTAACAACCAATAGTAAAATGCCTAATTATGCCTTTAATCAGTTGCTCTCAGCGGGTATTAAACCGGTTTCACCGGTTGTTCATCCGCCAGCAAAAGCGGGTTTGATTGAGTTAACGACGCCAGCGGGTGAAGAATATTGGTTGGCATACCCCAATTTTTATGTCATTACTCATTATAATACGAGTCCACAGTATGCGATGGTAGTGTACTTGTTTGCACAACAATTACATAATCAGTGGGCGTCGTTGCATCAAAACATCATTTCCCTTCACCCATTGGCGGCAAAAAATGCCGCGGGTGGATAATCAAGAAAGGACTGCAAGGTGGCCACATGCTTTCTATTTACCCAGGGTCTTGATGAGACGCAGTGTTTGTGTCTTCGACTGGATCCATTGGGGAAAGTCGATGTTCCCTTAGCCGTCCGTCCCTTAGAGGAAATCAGGGCATTACAATCGAATGCGCGGACCATTGTGGTTCTCCCTACAGAAAGCAGTAGTTTGCATGAGGTAGAATTACCTTGGCTTGGTGAACGCAAGGCGCGCGCTGCCATTCCCTATGCCTTGGAGGAAGATTTGGCGCAGCCCGTGTCTACCCTACATTTTTCTTTTGACAGGGCGCATTATCAACATCACAGGTATCAGGTTGTTGCAACCGACAGCACTTATTTAATCACCTTAATTGATCAATTGGATGCATTGGGCTTAAATTTTGATGTGTTAACTTTGGATTGGTTTGCGCTGAAGGACAACGAAATTTGTGCAATTGAAACAGAATTGTTGGTTCGGGATAAACAGTTTAATGGCGCACTGGGTGGTGAATTGGCAACGCTTTATCTTCAACAGCCTGAAAAAAATTCTGAGCTATTATTATTCACTGACAGTGCTGATGTTTTTAAAAAATTTACTGGAACCTTTATTGATAGTGTTTCAAAGGTTTGGATTGCTGAGCGCCTCTTAGAAACGAATCCCATCAACCTGTGTCAGGCTGAATTACAGCATGATACGCAACAGCATCACCTTCGTTATTGGTATCGGGCCGGAGCGCTTGCTTTAGGAGCCCTGGTTTTAACTTCGTTGATATTAAATTTATTCCAATTACACCGTCTCACAACAAAAATTGCTGATATCGATCAAAAGACAGCGGTCCTTTATCGAACGTTTTTTCCGGAGGCCGCAGTAGTCATCAGTCCAAAATTTCGAATTACTCAACTGATAAGCGCAGGTTTTTCGGACAAAGACACAGCAGCCTTGTGGTTTTTGCTTGATAAATTAGCCCACGGCTTTAAAAATAGCGCGTTAACCATCGAGCAGTTTCGTTTTCAAAATCGGGTGTTATCGGTAACACTTGTGACTAAAGATTTTGCAACGCTAGAGGATTTGCAACAGTGTCTTGAAAAAGACAAAGTCAAGGTGGCGCAGTCTCAAGCGACCTCGATGAAGAATCAAGTTAGGGCAACATTGGAGTTGAGTGTGTGAAAACATCGCTTAAAATGTATTGGGGTAATTTAACTGAACGAGAGCGTATCACCTTAAGCATTGGGATTGTTTTTTGCGTGGGGTACTTGTTTTATTTATTGATTTATTCACCGGTTAGCAATGCACTGCAGACTCAATCCATGCTCTTAGTAGAGAAACAAGAGACCTATGCCTGGATGCAACAAGTTCAAAAACAATTTCATCTCAAACAACCCCCGAAGGCTTTATCGAGCAGCAAATTGTTGTCAGTGCTTGCGCTTGAATTAAAATCCACTTCATTTAAACAATTTCCTTATCAGTTGCAACAAACAGGGGCCAGTGATATACAGCTGAGCTTTGACCGTGTGCCCTATACGGCATTGATTGCATGGATTTCATCTATCAATGAAAAATATACCATTACGATAAAACAATTAAATGTTGAGCATACGCCGACACCTGGCGTTGTTCAGTTGATGATTTTGATTGCGACAAAGTAGGGTTTTATTCACCCACCCCTGTTTTAACACTTCCCCATGTTTTTACACCGGCTGTTTGTTTTACATCCTCAGGCAATGCTTTTAAGGCCTGCTCTGCGGCTTCAAGGGTGGGATAGCTACCATATAAGCCCTTGTAATAGGTCTTTCCTTCTTTTTGATATTTAATTTCAGCCATGCGATCATTTTTTGGGGCTTTATATAATGTTTTTGCAACTTCGGAGGCTTTGTCGCTATTCCCTAATTCAATGGTATAGCCTTCTGAATTTTGGCTATTCATCCAGCTTCTATCTCTATCTGTATGCGTTGTGGGCGAGTGATTTGCACCCATATGATAAGATTCAGGGACAATGACTTGTTTTGATTCTTGATATTGATCTGATAAATAAATATTGCTTTCGTATTTTGCAGGATACAGCTGGGTATCCTCAGTAGAGTATTGATAGGATGAGGTGCTACTTGGGCCATAAGAGGTACAAGCAGGTAAACTGGAAATACAAAGCAATAGACTGAATAGTTGAGTTTTTTTTAACATGATTTGCCCCTCTTTCTTTTTCGGGTGTAGTGCGCTTAAGATTGTTATCTGCAGTTTCTGATTTTACTTTAGGAAGTGCGCAACAATAACCTAGGCGCATCACTGCGGATCCATACTGCATTTTTTGGGCCACGGCGATTGCATTTAAAGGCTCAATATATGCTCAGAAAATCCGAACCGTGACCGTTAGGGAGCGGAAATTTTTGTTGAGCACTTGACACACACGTAACTTGCTGATCTATTACTACTTTTTGAGGTAAGTAATAGTG
>CANJHO010000113.1 GCA_947474165.1 Legionellaceae bacterium | reverse complement strand
CAAACTAACTGGAGGGGTGGCGTGGTGGTTTGTATTTTCCGCGCGGAACGCAGTGAGCACGGACAATGCGAACTACCATGACAGGCCCCCGACACTCCGCGGCTGATTAGATCTCGGTTAAAAAGGCGCGATATATCAATCACGATCTAATAAACTTCCAAATAACTAAGTTATTTAACGATGTGGGGCACGCAGTGCCTGAGGTGCTTGTGGGTAATGATAAGGCTCGGGCTCGCCCATCTATCTCTTCATTGCGTGTTCTCTAAACTATTTTTAAATCCTGTCGATAACTTCAATTAAGCGTGATGAAGAGGTGAATCAACATGAGTGAAAAACATTTTGCCTATAAAATATGCAGAGAGACGGGTGGATTGGTTTGTACACAATCTGAGTTTGAAGAAAACAAGATGTTGGATTTATTGAAGGAAATTCGCGATGTTCACGCCAAGGGTATCTTTTGGATTTTCAAACAACTCAATGGAAAACCGCAGGAAGCCTTATGTATTATAGATTGTGAACACAATCGGATTTATTACCATTATTCAGGTGAAGTTGAGTCCATTGATAAAACGATGGCTAAATTGAGCCATTTAAAAGGATCATTAACATGAGCTATCGAACTCATTTTATCGGCGTGGGGATATTATTATTACCGATTTTGGCGTTGGCGTTGCCCCAAGGTAATGAGGGCGAAATAACAAAAAATGACTGGTTATCACAGGTGAGGGCAGGAGTCTCGGTGCCTGTTTGTAAAAGTTTTATAGAAGACGAAGCCATTGCTGCTCAAATGAAGACGCGCGATATCAGTTATGATAAATGTTTATTACTGATGCCTGCCATAACAGAGGGATGTATTAAACAATATGATGAAAAATTACCTGTGACAATCGATGACATAACGGCTGAAAAATGGGGTAAACTCCTGGGCGAGTGCATCGGTAATAATTTTGCAAAACAGCATTTATATACCGAAATAAAGTAGGATTTAACTATAGTGAACGCAGTATAATCTGACACTGGTTAAAAGGAATTTAAACATGATTAAGTCACTACTGGGTTGCTCTATATTTCTATACTTCACATTCATTCCACAAATCAGCACGGCCGTTCAGCCTGAGAACAAATTGGCATTTTTTGTAGGTCATTCTCAATGGGATAAAGGGAGTCAAGAATTAAATTTACCTGCGGAATGGGATTATTGCAGCAAAATTGGTGAAGAGCTTATTAAATTAGCGCCGAACTATCATTTAACGGCCAAGCTATTTTTTCGTGGGCAAGGGGCATACAAAGACGCGGTACATCAAATGCATAAAGAAAAAAATAATTGGGACCGAAATGCCCCGATAGTTTCTTGTCATTACAATTCAACACCTATTACCATCGACAATACTCAAATCCATGCCTCACAATTAAGGGCTCTTTTTGTAAATGGGCTAGCACCTAGAAAAGGCTCATTAATGGGGACCCTTGTTTTGTATAAGCCTACGCCAGAGAGCAAAAAAATTGCCGAACAATTGTTGACAAATGTGGAAGCATTAATGCCTCGCAATGATTCTAATTTTAACAATGTTTCAGGCATAATACCCATTAGTACTGAAGATCGTGGTGCCCGAGAGATTCTTTCATCAGATAAAATCCCAGTAATGCTTTTAGAAATTGGTTATGGGGATAATCAACTTGACATGACTTTGATGAAGTCTGCAGGTTTTCAAAAATCTGTCGCTGAAGCGATACTCCTAACTTTCGGGAATAAAGTTCAACCTTAATCAGTAATGTAGGACGGTGCTTCTTTTTTGCGGGAAATCAAAATAAGTATGATTTGCCGCAAATTATTGGTGCTATTTTTTTTGAGCCTCAATGGAGATGTGATGTTAGTAACCTTTAGCTGTGATGCCTATGAAAATATAACCATGTTTGGAAACGTGGCCTTGCAATTTATCAAGATGATGGGCCAGAGTGGCCAGGTTCCCGGTGCGATTTTAGCTGGTCAGGTTGCTGATGCATTGGTTCAACTGCAGCGGGCAGTTGAACTAGCGTCACAAAAATCGACAGTTCCTATCAAACAGAGTGATGACTCCGATGAAGCGATCATTAGCCTATCACATCGAGTTTTTCCCTTGATTCAACTACTTAAGGCTGCCATCAAAAAAAATTGTGATGTGATGTGGACCTCATAGCAGCCAGGGCTTTAAAAAGGATTGAACTGAGGCTTATTCACGCCCTGCTGCTCGTCAATCTTATCCGCTAATTGTGAGGGGGTAAGTCCCCAGGGTTGCCAAGGGTTGGGTGTTATATTCGGCATACCGCCCGCTTTTAAAAGATGGACAACAAACATGGTGCAATTATACCGAGGCGGTAGCCTATTGGTTGAAAGCTGGTTAAAACATTCCATTGTATCGTGGCTTATTAATGCTGGACCATCTATCAACAGCATATCGAAAGGCTTTAATTGGGGAAATAACTGATATGTTGTTTTTCCCTCACGAATGAATGCTTCTTGTTGGTCCATTTCAGCTAATATGGCTTTTGTATCAAGGCCTGTGATTTTGATTGAACGTGTTGGTGGAATATAGGTAGATTGTGTCGTTGGTTTGGATAGCTGTGGTAACAATGGCGGGGATGAAAAATCAATGATCAGTGGCGGCGCATCGGCATTTGTTTTTTCCAGTTGCATGTCTTGATCCATCGTTACAGCCGTTGCTGCAGGACCTGGTATGAAAGAAAAAATACCTGAGGTAGGAAAAAAACTAGGCCAAAGACTCATATATCGTCCAGAATCGGCCTCATAACGTTTGGGGATATCCCCACCCACTTGAATGGCTGCATGACCAACACCCTTGCTCGAAGTGTCCCACAAATGAACCCAAACCAGATCTTCTGGATCTTTCGGAGCCTTTGAATCGCTATAAACTGGCATAGGTTTCTGTACTGCAAAAAACAACTGCGATGATAACCAAGCAAACATACACACTTTTCCTTATAAAGGTTGTTGATAGAAGATCTAATCCACCCCATTATCAATAGGCTCAAGTCCGCGTTAATTAGGACGTGTTTAGTATAACGAGAAGTGTTGGGGGGTATTCCTCCTCCAACACATCATGACTGAGGCGTAGCCGAAGACAGATTTGAGAGTCTTATTGATTACGAAAAGATGCATTAAATTCAGCCTCTCGTGTTGCTTCTACCTGAAGGAGCTTGTTTTTTACAACATCATGAAAACTCATCTGAATTTTACCACTTGTGTTAAATTCTTTCAATCGTTCACCCAGTTCATGCGGCATAAATGCGCCTTCTCCACTAAACCGAACATCACTAAAGACGGTCTCTAGCAAACTAGCACTCACGCTCACACAGTTATGAATTAAGAATAACGATTCAGTTGGCGAAGTGCTTCTGGCCTCAACCATGGGCTTACCCATTTTCATATTAAAGCGCTGTTTAAGCCCCGCACTGGTATGTTCGGCTAATCCGATGAAAAAAAGAGGAAAGTAAGTGCCCAAGCTAGAGCTTGCGCCTAAGGCATACATTATCTGGCCAGATTCGATTTGATCAATTTGCTCACGCATGATTTTTTCGGTTAGCACGAATTTCTGAGGCGTTAAAGGGATAGAATACACTTGATCAGCTTGAAGATGATCTTCCGTGGCGTTACTTTCATTAAACGCCCCCACTGGAATTTGTCCAAACCCTGCGACAGTTATAAATTCGCATGCTGGATTTGATGGGACAAGACTGACATGAGTCACCTGGTTTCCACAAGCATCCCACAATGTGACTGAGACATGGCCACAGCCATCAGGGCCTGTTTTTTTGATATTAATATGGATTTCACCCACGCTCGCATTTTCTTCATCCGATGCACCACCCAGGGGAGAAGCCTTCTCTTGATCATCCATAGTGGGTGATGCTGGAACGCTCCCTATAATCGGATAGCTTGGCTGCCCCTGTGACAATATTAAGTGACGGGTGAATTCGGATAATTTGTAAATTTTAATCTCACATAAAAACAATACACAGACACTATGAGTAAAATAAAATCAAATGTCAAGCTTGATTCTACTTCACCACATCCGTGATTGATTTAAAACATTACAAATCAATGTATTACTGCACCGTAATATGTTTTTTCTATATTCTAGATGTTGTTGTTAATGCGCTTTTGATTCTTTTGTATTCTCGTTATATTTTTTATTGCCATTAATGCGATCCACTGCTATAAAATGACTTTGGTTATATCTCTTGGTTTTTGGAAATACGCAGCTGTTTTGTGCTAAAATACCGTTTATTTTTCATTCAGCTCTCGTTATCATATGATCACTTTGCGTCAAATTACCTTGTCTCGTGGCAATAAAGTCTTACTTGAGCGCGCGAGCGTGAGCTTGCAAAGCCAACAAAAAATTGGTTTGGTGGGTCACAATGGTTGTGGAAAATCCAGCCTTTTCAGTTTGTTGCTGGGCCAATTAACGGCTGACACAGGTGATTGTTTGGTTCAGCCTCAGTTGCAAATGAGTCATCTTTCCCAGCAGTTGCCTGACAGTGATGAACGGGCCATTGATTTTGTCTTGGCTGGCGATGAGGATTTTCAACGATTACAGCAACGCTTGGCTTTGGCTGAGGCGATGAATCATTTTGATGATGTCTTGCTATGCCATGAGATAATGAGCCAGACTGCAGGGTATAGTAAACCTGCAATGGCGGCGACCATCATGGCGGGGTTGGGGTTTACGGGCTCAGATCAACAGGCGCTGGTTAATAGTTTTTCAGGTGGCTGGCGGATGCGTTTGAGTTTGGCGCGCTGTTTGATGAAACCAGCTGATTTATTGCTATTGGATGAGCCAACGAATCACTTGGATATGGAAGCCATTTTTTGGCTTGAAAAATGGTTAAAAAATTATTCGGGCAGCATTATTTTAATTTCGCATGATAGGGAATTTCTTGATGCATTTGTAAGCCATATTTTACATATTGAACATCAATCCTTGGCCTTATTTCCGGGAAATTATAGCCGATTTGAGAAAATACGAGCAGAGCAGCTGGCCTTGCAACAAACCATGTATGAAAAACAACAGCAGAAAATTGGCCATATGATGGCCTATGTTCAACGTTTTCGTGCACAAGCCACCAAAGCCAAACAGGCGCAAAGTCGGTTAAATGCGTTAGCCAAAATGGAACTCGTGGTGCAATCACAAGTTGATTCTCCTTTTTCATTTGTATTTGATAAAGGCCCGCATGCAGGCAATCCATTGATGAAATGTGAGCAAGTAACTGCTGGATATAGCATTGATGTGCCTATATTAAAGCGCTTAAATTTGATATTAAATCCAGGCGATAGGATTGCCTTGTTGGGGCCCAATGGTGAAGGCAAATCAACGTTGGTTAAAACATTGATAGGTGAGTTACAGCTATTGTCGGGCGCTATCCACCGATCGCCCCATTTAAAAATTGGCTATTATGCGCAACATCAACTTGAACAATTGGATTGCAAGTTGAGTCCTGTAGAGACGATACAACAATTAACCCCAGATGCAACGGAGCAAACGATACGAGATTATTTAGGGGGATTCAATTTCATAGGCGACATGGCCACTCACTCGATACGCCATTTTTCAGGGGGTGAGAAGGCGCGCCTTGCTTTGGCAAAGTTGGTTTGGCAAAAACCGAATTTATTATTGTTAGATGAGCCCACCAATCACCTTGATTTAGGCATGCGTGCTGCCATAGAAATTGCGCTACAAAGTTATGAGGGGGCTTTGGTTCTTATTTCACATGACAGGCATTTATTACGGACAGCAGTGGATGATTTTTATTTGGTATTTCAACAACAAGTGCAGCCTTTTAAGGGCTCTCTAGAGGATTATCATCAATGGTTACCCAACAAAGCGCGCGCAAAAGAAAATACAGTAGTGCCTTTGAATACAGCTTATCGTGACAAGCGAAGCTTGCAAAATCGTTTAAAAAAACTGGAACAAATGCTAGCACAAATAGAGCAGCGCACGGTTGAATTGGATCTATCATTGGCTGATCCATTGCTTTATGAGGCGAGTGAAAAGACTAAATTACAAGATTTAGTGCGGCAACGAGAAGAGGATTTGCAAGAATTACAGAACGTTGAAGAGGAATGGCTAATGGTCATGGATTCGATAGAAAAATCATCAGATAAGAAATGATAGATAGAAAATTGGCTATTATTGTTTTATTTTGTGCTGGATTATTGTTTTTTACAGCAAGTTTCAGTAGTGATCGTTATTTTCTTTGTGGTCCTGATGAGGATGGATGCTACGCGGGAATATATCAATATTGCTCCTGTATTCCCTATAATGATCTAGAAGCCAATAACCGTTATTGCCTTGATGTTTATGTATTAAAATGTACCCCTTTATCAGAAACGCCAACGTGCAATCCGGCTTTTATTTATAAAAATCAAGGCGAATGCCTGGCAACTATCTTCCAAAGTGAACCCACCCCACCTTGCACGGTGACGACGCATTTTTTTTGTCTTAAGGAGCATGTGTCTATTTGTGCACCTGATGGTCAAGTACACAGTTGTCACCCCGATATTCGCAAAGCGCTCATTCATAAGCCTGCGCCTGAATAGTTAGGAGGCTAAGCAGGCCGCAGTAAACGTTTGAAGAGTATTTCAGCCATATCCTGGCGTGAATCACAAACAATATGAATGTAAATCATCAGGCCTCTAATTTCATAAACAATTCTATTTATTCCTGACATTACTTGGCGATATTGGACTAAATTTAGAGATTCCAACTCAGGGGGAATGTGACCTGCTTCAGGGAGTTTTTTTAATTCATTAACAACTTTTTTAATGTTTTGATAAGTTGTTTGCCAAATTTTTTTTGAAAAATTAGCGGAGATATATTTTTTTAATTCGATTAAATCCAATTCAGCTTGGTGCAAGAAAACAACATGGTGGGGCATGGGCATCAATCCTTATCAAGATCAGTAAAAACATGTTCTGCATCACGAAAATGTCCCCCTTCAATTTGTTGATGTCCGAGTGCTAAAAGCTTCATTAATGCCAAGGTTTCTTCATACGCTTCGTATGATTTAACATCTAAAACAACGAGTTTTGCTTCGCCATTCTGTGTAATCAGCATGGGTTTACGATTTTCAGAAATGGTATTAATTATTTCTGCAGCATGACTTTTAAGATATGAGATAGGTTTCACCTGAGTTGAAAATTTCATGTTGTTCTCTGAAATGGCTTGTTAAGACTAAATATAGACTATATTTAGTCTTAAGTATATGTGGTTTAGTCATGTTTTTAGATTGTTTTTTATCGCAAGTTTCAGTAGATATGGATTGCAACCAATCCATATCTACTGAAACTTTATTTATGAGTATGTGTTTATTTTCATTTTTTGCGCTATTTTTTTACTAAAAAAGCACATTGGAGAAATAAATGCGTGATATCTCAAGCTATAAAGAGGCTTATTCTCGACTTTAGCCATTTTTTAAAATGATTTAAATTCCGTCATTGCGAGTGAAACGAAGCAACCCAGAGGTTCGAAGAGAGCGATTTCATGTCTTATAGTTACTCACTTTGAACTCCTGGGTTGCTTCGTTTCACTTCTAACTAACTTCAGGCCCAGCTTGGGTTATAGAAGGCAGTGGGACTAATGAAAAACCAAGTTTTTGAGCTTTATATTGCATACTTTTTATAACACGAACACGATATTGTTCTTCATAAAAATTTGCGCCAGTGTCTTGATAATCTTTTCCAAAGCGAATCATTGTATAAAATAAACGGGCTATTTTATGTGCTGTTGCGGTGATGGCTTTTGGCGCTCCTAATCGTGCCCTCATTCGCCTAAAAAATGCACCTAATGCTGATGAACTATTTGATAATGCAAAAGCTGCCATACGAAACACTGCAGCGGCTCGATTTGCACTCGGTTTTGTTTTTCCGCTTAAACGTTTTCCGCCACTTATTTTAGTTCCAGGTGCGAGAGCAAGCCAGGAAGAAAAATGGCTCGCGGTTGGCCACCGGCTCATGTCCAAGCCAGTCTCTCCAATGAGTTTTAGTACGCTATAAGAATCAAGACCATCAATTCGCGTCACATCAACACCAATCATTTTATATAGGTATTCTCGTGCATCAAAATACAATTCATTTTTACGTCGTTTTTTCTTTTCCACTGGCGCAAGTGGTTTTTCAGTCACATCTACTTTTTCTGCAAAACATTCTAAACAACTTTCAATTGCGTTATCGCACTCGGCTAACATCTCCTGAAACTTGTCATATAATGTCAGCTCTTGTCGTAATTTAAATATATGTTCCACTTTGTAGTTTCCCACCAATGATTTTTCAATTATTTCTACACTGTTCTTGCAGCGGATATCCCTGAATTCAGCCAATTTCTTAGCATCACGCTCTCCAGCAACTATTGCACGGATTATCCGAAAACCTGTTTGGCCTGTGATATCACTAAGCACATTATGAAGCTGAATATTCATTAATCCTAATGCCTTTTGCATGGAGTGAATATGCGAACTAACTGATTTAACTAGTCCATCACGCTGTCTCGTGTAAGCACGCAACTCGCAAATTTGTTGCTCAGGTCGAAAAGAACCTAACAGCAAACCGTAAGTATGTAATTGCTGCAACCATTGGCAATCTAAAACATCGCTTTTTCGACCAGGTACATTTTTAAGATGTCTTGGGTTTACCAAACGAACTTCAAATCCTCTTGCCTCCAAAATCTCAAATAATGGGATCCAATAAATACCTGTCGACTCCATAGCCACGGTTTTTATTCCGCAGCGCTCTAACCAATTGGCAAGCTCATGCAAATCAGCAGTAAAACTTTTAAATTCCCTTACTGTTTCAGTGTCCCGACCTTCTGGTATTGCTACAAAATGAGAAGCCGATCCGATGTCTACTCCCGCTGCATTAAGATTAACCCGCGCTAATTCAGCCGGTAATTTAGCTGTTTTCTTTTTAACTCTTCTATTTTTCATGATAAACTCTCTCTGTCGTATAAAGGGATGGGTGTTTACGCGCAGAGATTATTAGTAATGCACAATCTTCTAATCGGGATAGCAAAGCTTCACCAGTGTTGTTGCCGGTAATCTCTGGGACCATGCTCGCAAACGGGCTCTTATTTAGCTCCAATGTGCAGTCGGCCTCTTCAACGTAATCGCCCGCCACCCTTTTACACCATGATCAAAAATAAATCAAAAAGTTAGTTCACCACGTTTTCCAGCCCCTGTCTAACCGCTCGCAATGACGGAATT
>CANJHO010000112.1 GCA_947474165.1 Legionellaceae bacterium | reverse complement strand
TAACTGATTTTAGTGATTTTTGGAGGTAAAAATGTCTATCTATATGACGGAAACAGAACAACTTGAGGCCATTAAAAAATGGTGGAAGCGCTATAACAACATTATTACGGTTAGCTTATCTATCGTATTACTCTTGATTGCGGGCTTTAAGTATTGGAATTGGCATCAAGAAAAAATCAATCAACAGGCCTCAACGACCTATGAGAGCCTGATGCTGGCTTTTTCAAACCAAGACAATAAAGGCGTAAGGGGTTATGCCCATCAATTATTAAAAGATTATGGTGATACCGTTTATGCTGATGCAGCACGACTCACTTTAGCCAAGCTGTTTGTATTACATGAAAAATACCCTAAAGCAAAAGAAGAGCTGGCCTACGTCGCTCATCACTCAAAAATGGTAACCCTTCAGCAAATTGCTAAGATTCGTTTGGCCCGCCTATTAGCGGCCGAAAAATCTTTTGATAAAGCATTAGATGAGCTGTCTAACGTTGAGAGTAATGCTTATATGCCCGTAGTCAATGAACTACGAGGGGATATTTATGCAGCAACTGGCCAATATCAACAAGCCGTTCTATCGTATAAGGAAGCCATTACCGAGGCTCAAACGCATGGCATGGCTAATCTGTTATTGGAAATGAAAACAAATGAACTGGCGGCAAAAACACAATCAATGAATCGGGCGGATAAAAAAACACAAGCGGTATGAGTTTGTTTTTAAAGCAATTAAATATATAAACTATGGGGTATTATGTTACTGGTCAAACGAAAAATAGTTATTTTTGGGTTGTTGATACTCTTACAAGCCTGCACACAAATCGATGATTATATGCTGGGGAAAGACAATACCCCGAAGCCTTCAACACTGGGAAATTTAGCCTCTACAGTTAACCTGGTGGAAGATTGGTCGGTTGCAGTGGGTAAATCCAGCAAAACCAACACCTATTTAAAATTAAAACCAATTATTCTTGGCAATATTATTTATATTGCTCATCCTTTTGGTGCAGTGCAAGCCGTTGATAAAACCACAGGTCATATCCTTTGGACCAAGCTTATCAACAAAGGCATTGTAAGTGGACCTGCTGTTGCTGAGGGCTATGTCGCCGTAGGCACAAATCGTTCTAGTGTTATATTACTTCGACAATCTGACGGGGTAGAGCTTAGGCGCTTTAAAGTATCTGGCGATGTTTTTTCTAAGCCTGGGATAAAACATAACAAAGTGATTGTCAAAACCATTGATGGTAATTTATATGCTTTTGATTTAAAAACCGGTGAAAAAATTTGGGTGTCTCAGCATGGGGCGCCTGGCTTAATTTTAAAGGCTAGTTCATCCCCTGTGTTTGTTGATAATTTGGTCATTGTTGGTTTTTCAGATGGAAAACTTGATGCGATTGATATCGAAACCGGCAGTGTGGTTTGGCAGCGTAGCATCGCCTTTGCCAGTGGGTCTAGTGACATAGAGCGCTTGGTTGACATTGATGCTGATCCCATTATACGCGGTGATACTGCTTATTTAGCGAGCTACCAAGGCTATGTGGGCGCATTATCATTGGCAAGCGGTCAATTTATCTGGCGAAAACCTGCCTCTGTTTACAAAAATTTAAAGCTTGATACCCATACATTATATGTCACAGATAGTAATGATGTAATCTGGGCTATTGACAGGCAAAATGGCCACGTCAAGTGGAAACAACTGGCACTCAAGGCGCGTGGCCTAACGGAGCCTACCTTAATGGGCAACCGATTGATTGTCGGTGATAAAACAGGTTATTTACACGTGATTGCCACACAAAATGGGGCCCTCATTTCGCGCAAGCAACTTAGCGCCGCCATTGATATTGCCCCAGCTGTTGCAGGAAATAGCATCTATGTTATGACTGCCAATGGTAAATTGAACCGCTTCTCTGTGAGTTAATCATGATTCCCGTAATTGCCTTGGTGGGCCGACCCAATGTTGGTAAATCCACTTTATTTAATCGTTTGACGCGCACACAAGATGCATTGGTGGCGGATTTTCCTGGTTTAACCCGTGACAGGCAATATGGGGATGCTGTTTTTGATAATAAACCCTTTATTGTTGTTGATACGGGCGGGGTGGGTGTTGATGATCTGGCGGTTGATGCCTTAATGTCAAAACAATCAGAGTTTGCCCTTAATGAAGCCGATTGTGTCTTTTTCCTAGTGGATGGTCGTGCTGGATTAACCAGTGTTGATCAAAGTATTGCCGTTCGACTCAGGAAAATTAGCAAACCGATTTATCTTGTAGTGAATAAAACCGATGGATTGGATGAAGAAATTGCATCTGCCGATTTTCAAACCTTGGGCTTTGCTCATGTTTACTCCATCTCAGCTTCACATGGTCGAGGAATGCAGCCACTACTTGAAGCAGTCACTGCGAATTTTGAGCCAACGGTTGAAACTGAAGCGCATGATAAGATCATTAAAATAGCTTTTGCAGGACGACCCAATGTTGGTAAATCAACGTTAGTCAATCGTATTTTAGGTGAAGAGCGCGTTGTGGTTTACGATATGCCGGGAACCACGAGAGACAGTATTTCAATCCCCTTTGAGCGGGATGAGCAGCAATACAGGCTTATTGATACTGCAGGGGTAAGGCGACGCTCACGCGTCGATGAAAAAATTGAAAAATTTTCTGTGATTAAGACCTTGCAATCCATTAAAGAATCCAATGTTTGCTTAATGTTATTGGATGCACGTGATGGATTAACTGATCAGGATTTGCATTTACTGGGTTTTATTATTGAATCCGGTAAGGCTTTGGTTATTTTGGTTAATAAATGGGATGGATTGGAAGAAGATCAAAAGGATCAAATAAAAAAAGAACTCACACGTCGTTTGCATTTTGCCCATTTTGCAAAAATTCGTTTTATATCTGCATTGTATGGGAGTGGGGTAGGGGGGATCTTCAAAGATATTCTAGAGGCTTATGCTTCTGCTATCCAAGTGCTTTCTACGCCAAAAGTCACGCGTCTTCTACAAGATTTAGTGACCCAACACACCCCACCGTTGGTCAACGGGCGGCGAATAAAATTACGCTATGCGCACACGGGCGGGCACAACCCGCCCATCATTGTGATTCATGGAAACCAGCTGGATTCGCTTCCTGATAGTTACAAACGTTATTTAGCCAATGCATTTACTGAACACCTGGGATTGGTCGGCACGCCATTGAAATTAGAATTTAAGAGCAGCGCCAATCCCTACAAAGATAAAAGAAATAAATTAAGTAAACGCCAGATTCATCGCAAGCGACGATTGATGAAGCATGTCAAGAAAAAATAAAGGATAAAAAATGGATTATCATTATTTTAAAGATAAACTCAATCAGTTTTACGGACGCTATGTGGGGCATCAAGAGCGTCCTACATTTTTTGATATTAATCAAACATTTCCCGCTTTAAATTCTATTACAGCAGCCGTTTTTGCCATTAAAAATGAATTTGAACAGGTATTAATCCATACGCCTGAGCTACCGCGCTACCATGACATTGATCCAGGGGAAGCCGCCATTTCAAATACCACGGATAAAAATTGGAATGTTTTTATGATTTATCTGTTGGGCTATGAGGTTCCCTCAGCACGTGCCTTGTGTCCTACACTCTGCAAGTTATTAGAGGGCATCCCCCATTTAATGCAAGCGTTTTTTTCTATTCTAGAGCCAGGAAAATCCATTCCCCTTCACGAAGGGCCTTACCTTGGTTATTTACGCTATCATTTAGGCCTGCATGTCCCCAAAAACAAGCCCCCTTATATTATAGTGAATGGAAATCCCTACACTTGGCGTGAAGATGAAGCCGTTTTATTTGATGATTCCTTCCCCCATGAGGTAAAGAATGAAAGTGATGATTACCGCGCAGTATTAATCATTGACGTGCTCCGGCCTATGCCCTATTTACCCACACTGGTCAATCAATTTGTCACCCACATCATCGCCCGCTATACCTATGGTCGTAAAACCATCCTGCGTGCAAAACAATATGGTGGTGAGGTTAAACCTTTGCCAATTTAAGTTGGGTCGACGGAATGCCCTAGCGAGATTCCAGTGATGGTATATGCTGAAAACCTGTGCCCTATGGAATTAACCCCAATGGGCTGTATGTCATATGCAGCGAATCTTTTTTACTTTAAAAGCCTTAAAAGAGATATTCTAATTTTGTGATGGGATGTTAATTTAACTTCCTTTCAAAAGAGCGCAGGACTAGTACCGTTTCCATTTAGCCTAGGGAAATTTATAATTGATTAACCTGACCATAGTGATCAGGTTCGTCATTTTTGGCGATATGATCATTACTAGACTCAAATGCCGATTGAATACTATAGTCTGATTGCTCCCTTGTCGATCTTATTTCTAAATCAGTTGGCGTCTCGCATCGAGAATCATTAGGACGCTCACCCACGCTAGGATTATCTTTAAAATAATGTGGGTTGGTGTTGAGGTGGTCGAGTACTTGCTCATAGGTGTCTTTGATTTTCATGGGCGTTGGAACGCTCGCTGCTGGGGTATAAAAAGCAGCTTTTCCCCAATAAGTTAGCGATGTAAACATAAAAAATAGACTGAGCACGAAGGCGAGTGGATTAATAAAAAAGGCGGCTTCCGGTATTAAAATAACAGCTGTTGAGAACAGGGCTGACAGGGTACTTCCAATCGCTACTAACACTGTAAAACGAAAATATAGGGATTGTTTTTCGAGAGAATAATCTTCATCCTTCTGTTTTATTTGAAATTTATTCTTATGATGTTCACCAATAACCCAAATAATGTTACTTAACGCATAAATCCAGGCCGC
This sequence comes from Legionellaceae bacterium, assembly GCA_947474165.1. GTDB lineage: Bacteria > Pseudomonadota > Gammaproteobacteria > Legionellales > Legionellaceae > CANJHO01. The sequence continues at coordinate 4,706 of CANJHO010000112.1, read as the reverse complement.
AGTAATGGCAACAAACGGTGTGAAAATACACATTAACGTGGCAAGGGTGCCCAAAAATGCAGCCGCTTGATATTGATATTTATAAGAAGCAAAACCGTACCAATTCTTTTTTAATTTTGGATGATTAGGATACATAAACGTGGCAACATACCAAGCACTATAACCAATCAGATAGGCTGCCATTGAGATGATGTTCAATTTGGTTGCAAGGACTGCAATGGGAATACTTTTTAATCTGGTGCTAATAAATCCAAGCATGAAAAAACGGCCACTGACCTTATCTAATATTACACTATAACGCTTCAAATCGTGGCCTCATGACAGCATTGATTGGCATTGCATGTTACTAGGTGAACTTAAAACAGTCAATGCATCATTTTAATAATTGGGAGAAGCTTATAGGATGGGTAAGGTAATCCGGACTAATAACCCACCTTGCTCTCGGTTTGAGGCGTGAATTTCTCCACTGTGCAATTGAATGGCCTGTTTCGCTATCGCAAGGCCTAAACCATAGCCACCTGTTTTTTTCGTTCTCGCAGTATCTACACGATAAAATGGATTAAATATTTTTATTAATTGAGCATTCGGCACACCGGGCCCATTGTCTTCAATATCAATAAACACCCTGTTTTTTGATTTTATTTTGTATAATGAAACCATCACAACCTGTCCTTTGGGAGAGTATCGTAGGGCATTTCGTATAATATTTTCAATGGCACGATGGATGAGTCGCTTATCTAACATTAGCCGGCAGGGTTGTGTGTTTCCAATAATCACGCGTGGTTTTTTTTCATAAAATTCATAATTCGCATCATTAATGATCCCATCAATGAGAGATGGCAAACTAATACGGGCTTTATTCAGTTTGCTGGTAGAGACATCCAGTCTTGCATATTCTAGAATTTCACCGATTAATGTATTTAACTTAAAACATTCCGATTCAATTCGATTAAATTCTTTATCGGCCAAATGATTACTTTTGTTACGACCCAGTTCAATGGCTATTTGTAGGCGCGTCAGGGGTGATCGTAACTCATGTGAAATATCTTGTAATAATCGTTCTTTTGAGTGAATTAAGGTTTCTAAATGTTCTGCCATGTTATCAAATTCATAACTTAATTCAGCAATTTCATCTTTATGATGACCTGCAAAATGACCTACTCGGGTATTGAGTTTACCGGTACCCAGCGATTTGGCAGCTAAGCGCAGCGATCGCAGTGGTTTGGTTAGATAGATAGACAAAAGGTAACAAATAAGCCCACTAATAATCACGGCTATTAATAAACGGGCTGATAAGCCTGCCCAATGAATTTGTACAAAATAGGATAATGGTTTTTCGCTCACAGCAGCGAGCCTGTAGGCGACTCCAGAAGTGGAGAGAATTTCATGGCTAACAATGAGATTACCTGATTTGAAGATCCCGCTATCTAGCCGACCATCAATAAAATTAGACGATATTTTTCTGAGAAGGTCGGGTATATTTTGGTTGCCGATAATATCGCCTCGGTTTGTTAGTAAAAACATGTGCATTTGTTTAGACAAGCCTGTTTTTTCTAACCATTGTATGAGAGCAAGTCGTTGGCCTGCTTCAAAGGTGACCACTGCTGCATTGGCATAACTGTCCATGAAGGCACGTTCTTGGGTTGGGATGGATGATTTTTCAGCAATTTCGCTGGTAACCCAGGCCGTTGTTACGATAATAAGAATGGTCGCCAACCAAAAGGTAAGAAAAATTTTCCAATACAAACTACGCATTAAACAAATAGCCAAAGCCGCGGACTGTTTTAATCAGCTCCTCACCCTCGGGATTATCGCCTAGCTTATTGCGTAAATTACTGATGTGTACATCTATGCTGCGATCATAGGCTGTGAATTTACGACCTAGGGCGTATTCTGTTAATTCTTCTTTAGAAAAAGCCTGTCCTGGTGATTTTATGAGCATTTCAAGAATATTAAACTCAGCATTTGTTAATTCGAGTTCATGCCCGTTCAAGGTTGCAAGCCGTTTAGCACAATCGACTAGGATGTTATGTTGCTCGATGATGGGTTTATGAACGGGATTTTTCTGGGTACGTCTTAATATCGCCCGCAAACGTGCAACAAGTTCACGCGGGTTACATGGTTTTGGTAAATAATCATCTGCACCAATTTCAAGCCCCACGATACGGTCAATATCATCACCGCGGGCGGTGAGCATGAGCACCGGTGTATCAGAATGCTCACGAACCGCCTTAAGGACTTCAAACCCATTTAATTTTGGAAGCATGACATCTAATATGATGGCATCAAATGTTTGGTTGAGTGCTTTTTTTACGCCACTTTCACCATCATGGATACAACTCACACTAAAACCTTCTGGCTCTAGGTATTGTGCGAGAAGATCAGTGAGTTCAGTGTCGTCATCAATGATTAATATATGACTGGTCATTCCCCGGATTTCCTATAATGAATAGTATTACAGCTTAGACTGATTGGGTCGTAAGTCAAAACATTCTAGCAATTTAATACGTCTGGCATCTGCATTAATCACTTTAAACTCGAATTGATCAATGGTGATTGTTTCACCACGCTTTGGCAAGTATCCAAAATTAGTCATTACAATACCTCCTATCGTATCATAGGATTCATCACTAAAGTTAGCCTCCAATTGCTCATTAAATTCATCAATGGGAGTATGGGCTTTAATGATATAATGCGTATCATCATGGGATTTTATATACGCCTCTTCATCAATATCAAATTCATCCTCAATATCACCAATAATTTGTTCAATGATGTCTTCCAAGGTCACAAAACCCGCAATTTCACCATATTCATCAACCACCATGGCCATGTGATTGCGATTGGCTCTAAATTCACTGAGGAGGATATCGAGCCGCTTGCTTTCAGGAACAAACGTCGCTTGGCGCACAATATCCATCAAATCAAAGTCAGCTTTATCCTCTGCTTGAAAACGCAAGAGATCTTTTGCATGTAAAATGCCAACCACCTCGCCTTTATTGTCTGTCACAGGAAAACGCGAGTGGCCCGATTGCGTCACAATGTTGATGACCTTATTGAGCGGTGTTTCCTCATCAACCGAAGTCATCTGTTTTTTAGGGAGCATAATATCCCTAACCTTCATTTGAGAAAATAAGATAACACCTTCTATCATTACCAGTGTCTCTGAATCAATTAATGCGCGATGTTGTGCCTCTCGGAGTAAATTAATGAGTTGCTCTTTTGTTTGGGGCTCACTCTGTAACCGTTGCTTTAAGCGCTTGAGCCAGGAACTGCCATCGTCTTCTTTGTTCAATCTAGTTAACCTCTGATTCGTAAGGATTATCAAAACCAAGTACAGCAAGCAGTTGTATTTCTATGGATTGCATTTTATTTGTATCGTCTTCATTCATATGATCATAACCTAATAAATGCAACACCCCATGGATGACAATGTGTGCCCAATGCGCAATTAATGGTGTATTGAGTGATTGACTTTCTTCCTCCAACACCTGGGGACATATAATCACATCACCCAGCAAAGGGCATTCAAGCTCAATATGTGCAGGATGGCTTGCTGGAAACGCCAAGACATTGGTTGGCTTGTTTTTTTTGCGATAGAGGTGATTCAGCGCTGTCATTTCTTCTGGGTTAACCAAGCGTAAGGTTAATTCAGCTGCCTCTAGCTCCAATTGAAGGGCTAGAATGACCCAGTCACGAAGCTGTTCATCTGTAACAGGCGAGCTTTCTTTAGATGCGTGTTGAATATCAATAGGGTAGTTCATGCATTATCCACCAATGATCCATTGTATTTGGTGTTTCAAATCAATTGAAATTTCTGATAGATCCTCGATAGTTGAATCTTCATAAACATTATTATCAGGATGTTGTAATTGATGATGGGCTATTGATAAATCCCGTTGCTGATGGAGCCAAGCAATTTGTGGTGAAAAAATTTTCAATAGGTTATCAATCCAATGATCAAGAACTTGCCAATAGGGATCATCTGTTTTTGTCATTTTAAATCGATTAATGAACTTGGGCACATGCAGTGCATCATACCATACCTCAGAGGTAACCCAGCGATTCACTGTAAATAACCGAATCGGTTGGCCAAATCGGTCCATTGCGATAGCGATAAGGTGGGTCATTGGGTTGTCAATATATTTATCCCAGTCGAATAATGGGGTGGGTTTACAATGCTTTGGTATATGTTTATAACGTAAAAAACAATGAAAATGGCCATGCTCTGAACTTTCTAGATTTTCTCGATGACAATGATAAAAATATTGTGCCCCAGTATTGTGATCAATACGGTCACCCTTGGGATAATGATTCATGCGGGTGTGACGGCGTTTTTTTTGTAATGTGTAGTGAAGAATGTTCTTTCCTGAGTGAGTTAACATTTGCTGCTGCATTGTTAGAACCTTCTCTGCACAGCTTAATAGCTTAGATTGATGCCACTTCGTTAAGGTAGGTAAATTAAAAGAAGTATTTGTTAACATGTTTAATTTATAATCATTATTAATTTGATAAACTCACTAGAAAGTTAAAACCCACTAGTGAGTTAGTTTCGACCTACATCTCACTTAATAAAAATAAGATTCTGTTGCTTAACTACCACTGCAACCACTACAGTTGCTGCCAGAACCCTTGGCATCAGTGCCATCAGTACTCTTGGCATCAGTGCCATCAGTGCTCTTGGCATCAGTGCCATCAGTGCTCTT
>CANJHO010000111.1 GCA_947474165.1 Legionellaceae bacterium | reverse complement strand
TGGATAATGACTTTTGATTTTCATAAAAGGGGGCACGTAGTCTCTTTAATATTGCTTCTTTTCTTTCTACTGAATATGTCTGCACTTGTCACCTCATTTATCTCATAATTATTAGTAATTAGGAGTGACAACTAGCCTGACACAGGGGGATCATGTCGTGACGTATCTAACACATGAGCAGCGCTTTGAAGTTTATGGGCTATTTATGGCTAAACCGATAACTATATATACTTATAATTTTGAATTTTTCCATTTATTCAAGCCTCTCGTCGCTCGAGATGAGCGCACTGAGTTTTATGAACGATTTAAAACTGAATTGTCTAAGTCGATTGTGAAAAGCAATCAGTTTGGTGATGTCATGAATTTTCTCACACTAGATCAGCGCACTGATTTTTATGAACGACTTAAAACCAAATTACCTACGTTGATTGAGAATGGCCATCAGTTTGGTGCTGTCCTGTTATATCTCACACCAGATCAGCGCACTGATGTTTATGAACGACTTAAAACTAAATTACCTACGTTGATTGAGAATGGCCGTCAGTTTGGTAATGTTATGGCTTTTCTCACACCAGATCAGTGCACTGATTTTTATGAACGACTTAAAACTAAATTACCTACGTTGATTGAGAATGGCCATCAGTTTGATTATGTCCTGTTATATCTCACACCAGATCAGCGCACTGATGTTTATGAACGACTTAGAACTAATTTGCCCAAGTTAATTAAGATGCCTTTTGAGCTTGGTTGTGTCCTGAGGAATCTTACACCTGAGCAACGATCGACTTTTTATATGAGTGTTAAAATTGAATTGCCGCGCTTATTTCATGAACGTAACAATAATATCAATAATCGTTCTTTTGAAGACACTTTGATCCATCTTAACCCAGAGCATTGTGCTGATTTTATTATTGCGTTAACAAAAATATTAAATAAAAGAATGTGTTATATCATTGATATGGCGATTAACCACGACTTTGACACCTCAGAACGTCGTGAATTAATCATTGAGAGCATAAAAACAGCACTGATTGAAAACACAAAAATTAAATCACTTAACCTCATTGCAAGCGCTCCGTTTTTTAATCAAATAATGTCCCTCTTTAATCCAAAGCAACAGACAGCGCTTTGTGTTGCATTGATAAACAATAGAACCATTCTTAACTTGATTAAAAGTGATAATGCACGCGATATGGCGCTATCGCATTTCTCCTTCAACCAAAAAAAACTAATTGATTTTATAAAACAAGTGCCTGAGAGCAAGGCCTCAAACGCCTTCATTTCAGCACTATTAGACCATGATTCAGACAAAATAAAAGCAAGTCTTGTGATGTTCGTTCAAGAACATCAAAGCTTAAGAACTTGGGTCACTGGTTTTTGGTCACAGCAACACCCTTCAAAAACACTAGTGATGGCCATTGTTGATTTAGGCCCTTATTGGAGAAATAAAATAAGCACCGCATTGGATCTGAGTTATCCTGAAGGACGTCCTCTAAACAGCGCAAATTTTAAAATGGCGCTTGAACAACACCTTCATGATGAGAGTCTTGTTCAAACTAGACAAAGCCTGAGTTAGAACACCGCTAAGCATCGCTTAGCGCTTTCATTTGTGTTAAAAATTGTTGCGTTGTAGTCAGTGGATTATCCGCTTTTGTAATAGCGGAGATGAGTGAAACGCCATCAACACCTGCTTTTAAAATTTCAGGCAACCGGTCAAAATTTATTCCACCAATGGCAACCAATGGATAATGAAGTGTTCGACGCCAACGTTGAAGTTGTTCTATCCCTTGCGGTTGATAGGACATCACTTTGCTGGTCGTTGGATAAATAGGCCCACAAGCGATATAAGATGGGTTGATTGCATGGGCCGCTGCTACTTCATAATAGCAATAAGTACTCACGCCTAAATATAATCCTGATGAGTGAATTTGTTCGATATCCGCTTCTTCTAGATCCTCTTGGCCTAAATGGATGCCTTCAGCACCAAAGCGAATGGCCAGTTCCCAATAATCGTTAATAAACAGTGTGGCACCGTATTTTTTTGCTAAAAAAATACTGCGCTTAATCTCTTCTTCTAAGCGCACTTGAGACATATTCTTAATTCGTAATTGAATGCATTTCACACCCTGCGGCAATAAACGCTCTACCCAATCACTACTATCAACTATGGGATATAATCCTATCGGGCACTGTTTAAAAGGCGCGGGTATTGTCAATAAAGGTTTGGGTGAGCAATAAGGAAGATCGATTTCATCCTCTGGAAAGCCACCCTGAAACAATGTAGCGGTGTGTTGATTTAGCCGGTTCCCACGGTTGACGAACATTGTCGCAATCACAATCGCATCCTTGATGGAATAACCCAAAGCAAGACAGGCCTCAATGGCTGAAGAGAGAGTACACTCCTTTTCACGATAATTTTTATGAGGCAAGCGCAAAGAAGCAAGCCAAAAAGATTCATGTCCATTCGTCCAATAATCTTGGCTAAATAAGCCGTCCTTGACATGATCGCCTTTGAGCAAGACACTTTTGGCGCCCAACGCTAACATGGCATGAGCACCTGCTTCAATATCCTGATAAGAGGTCAGGGAATGATTCAATATGCTTTCTGCTTCCATCAGATTGGGCGTCACAATATCCAGATACGGAAATAACGCTACTATTGGGTTTTTCATATTTTATTATCTTGATGCCAAAAAAATGACGAGTTATTTTAAATAGTGGTAGGATATATACTGTGCGCGGCCAAAAACCGCGGTTTTTTGCCCGCGCACAGTATACCATCGAGGGTGATGTATTTAATATGTATGACGATTATATTTTCATCTTCAAAAAGGCAAATAACCCATGAAACCTATGTTTGATGTGGCAATTATCGGTGGCGGCATTAATGGTTCTGGTGCGGCCGCTGATGCTGCCTTGCGCGGATTATCAGTTGTGCTCTGTGAAGAAGATGATTTGGCCTCAAAAACTTCCTCCAGTAGCAGCAAGTTAATTCATGGCGGATTGCGCTACCTCGAAAACTGGGATTTTTATTTAGTCCAAAAGGCATTGAATGAACGACAAACCCTGCTAGAACTAGCCCCCCATTTAATTCAGCCAATGCCCTTTGTATTACCCCATCAACATACCATGCGCCCCTTTTGGCTATTACGTGCAGGCTTATTTATCTATGATCATTTGAGTCGTGCCAATCAATTACCCCATACCCAATTGATAAACCGTACAGAAGAGGCCGCTTATTTTAAACCATTAAATCCGTCAATTAACAAAGGTTTTCTCTATTATGATTGTCAAGTGGATGATGCGCGTTTAACCATCGTCAATGCGATACAAGCCTCTCTCCATGGCGCTGTGATTAAAACACACACAAAACTCATTCGCGCTGAGGTGAATAAAAATCAATGGCAACTGACCTTAAAATCAAAAACCGCAGCACTTGAAATTATTTATGCAAAATCTGTGATCAATGCTGCAGGTCCATGGGTGGAAGGCGTTAATCAATTATTAAATATTCCATTAGAATATCCGATGAGGCTCATCAAAGGGAGTCATTTGGTCGTGCCTAAACTCTATCAAGGAGAACATGCCTACTTACTTCAACATCAAGATAAGCGCATTGTTTTTGCTATTCCCTATCATGACAATACCCTGATTGGAACGACTGACGTAGATTTTTCAGGTGACCCCACCGACATCCAAATTGAGGCAAGCGAAATCGATTATTTATGTTCATTAATCAATGGTTATTTTAATCAATCACTGAACAAAAAAGATATCCTGATGACATGGAGTGGTGTAAGACCCCTATTATCGACAAAAGGAAAAAATCCTTCTACCTTGAGTCGTGATTACACCTATCATTACACAAACCATCCTGCGCCTGCTGTAACCATTTATGGTGGAAAAATTACAACCTATCGTCAACTGGCACTCGAAGCTATCGACCAGTTGCGGGGAATCTTTCCGAATTTACCGAACTCAAAAACCGATAAAACCCCTTTACCAGGGGCCCGAACCCCCACCATGAATTTAACCGAATATCAACAACATGCGTATAAAAAATATGATTGGTTGGATATTTCAACCAAAGAACGTTACTTCAGAAATTATGGCACACAGATGGAGGATATCTTAAAAGGTTGTACAACAATGGCTGATCTAGGCACCTGCTTTAGCCCTACCCTCTATCAAGCCGAGGTGGATTATCTACTTAATCACGAATGGGCTGATAGCTGTGACGATCTATTATGGCGTCGCACCAAGCTTGGGCTATCAATAAAAACAAAGGATAAGACAAGGCTCACGGCCTACTTGTTGAAAAGAAAAAATGGGTAGGGACTGTTGACATATATGGACCCTGCCTCCTCCCAGAATATTCCATTTTTTATACTATAATCAAAATAATATAATCAGCATGTGGTTTAATTATGCCGAATCCTCGCGTAACCAATGCATTTAAAGACTTTTCTTCAGAATCGTTTTGGAAACTATTAATTGATGGCAATAGACAAGCCAGTGATGGGCCTTTGGGGTTTGATGAAAAGGAGCCCGGGTATCTAAGAGGAATGATGAAGGGCCTAGATTTTATATGCAAAGACACCTCAACACTATCGGTTGGATATTTGAGCAAATTACACGATTATTGCACGGAGCCCGTCCTTGTGGTTCAGCATGCAGATACCGTTGATGGCGATATTGAAATAAAAACATCCTTTGATCGTGGCATAGACCAATCGACTAAAAGTTTCGGCTTGATTTCGGAAGAACCTAGAAAAAACGTTAGCAAAGAAGGTTTATCCGAATTGCGTAATAAAATGCTCAGAGGAGATAATTCCTTCTGTTTAGAAAGATCCGGTACTACAGAACAGATTACTGCAAAAGATAAAGAAGCATTGGAAGATTTAGATGCATTGTATGCAAAAATACAAACAGGAGAATGGGCCGTCGTTACAACAAGTATCCCTAAAAAAGAAATGCTTAAAGCTAAATTGCAAGCAATTATTAATGATTATGAAACAAATATAAAAATGGCAGATACGGCTGAAAAAAAAATTGAAGTCATTGCGAACTGCGTTCATGAATTAGAGTTAGCACATCCATTTGCTGATGGAAATTGTCGAACATTAGTTGTTTTATTGACAAATAAACTATTAATTCAGGAAAATTTATCACCTGCTATTCTAGAAAATCCAAATCGATTTGATGCCTACTCAGTAAAAGAACTTTGTAGTGAAATTAGTCATGGGATGGTTAGATTCAATGAATGTAAAAACACCAGCAATTTATATAGCCCTGTTTTAAATGAAGACACTATCGTTTTATATTTAAAAGATAATGATGCGCTAATGGAAATAATGATTGAATCAGCATTATCAAAATCCAAAAATTGGAGTAATGTAAACCCTACTGAAAAAGAAAGGGCAATTAGTCTAGTTAAGCAAGCGTTGCAACAGATTGATTCTGAGGGATTAACCACAAAGCAGATCAATGCCATTACCCAAAAACTACCTGAATTAGTAGATGCATCTATTTATAAAAAATCACCTTTACAAAAGAGTTTAACGTTACATTTAAAAAACAATAATTATGGTATTTGTTTTAATGGTGATATTAGTGTCACTGCAGTATTATATAATAGAAAAAAATTGGATGTAGCGGATGTCACTCAGGTTTTAAAAACATGTATTAGAACACCAATGCCACAGTCTGAGTTCAAATCAACACTTGCAGCGTATAGAGAGAGAGCTAAATTAGATGAAAAAGAAAATACTACTAATTACAAGCCATAGATCGACAACCTGCAGCTTCTCTCTGAGATCAAACGATCTAATGCCAGCAAAGCTCCATGATCCTGTGAACAAGCGCTGGGGCTACAGAACTGAATAAAACCAATGACTCGCCAGCGACTAATTAGAATATTAGCTTGACATAACATGCTTAATTAATGTACTTTTGTACACTAAATTATCCTTCATGTTTATAAGAAGATTAATATTGAAAACCCAGCATACTGATCAGCTCATCAATGAGCATTTAAAAAATTATCCTGTTATGTCCTTGTGGCGACTATTAATTGACGTGCCTGAGCAAGAAATGTTTGGCCCACACTGGATGGAAACTGAAGAGCCAGGTTACCTTAAAAGTATGTTTTATGGCTTGAATTTTATGCTTGAAACAATATCAGAGCCTCTATGCATCGATTATTTAGTCGAGTTGCACGATCGTTGTGTGGCTTTTATTCAGAAAAAATTTATCGTTGATGCCGCAAATGGTATTGAGGAATATTTTGAATCCTTCCCTAAGGGATTACGAGAAAATTATGGTGTTGAATTTGGCTTAATTGCTGAAGGTCCAACATCCAACTGCAGTAAAAAAGGAATAGCTGAGCTATTACATAAAATGGCAGCAGGAGATGACTATTTTACTATTCAAACTGAAAATTGTAGCATCTTCTTTAATGCCAAAACTGTTAAAGCGCCTGTAGATGATAAAATCATAGAGCAGGTTTGGTCTTCTGTCATGACTGGCTGTCATATCATCTCAATTAATGGGCTCTCAAAAACCTTATTGGCTAATAGACTCAACTTAATTATCTCAAGATATAATGAAAACATAAGCAAGGCATCAACTGATATTGAAAAAATTAAAGCCATTGCTATTTGCATACATGACCATGAACTAACACATCCTTTCCCAGATGGAAATTGCCGTACATTTGCTGTCCTATTATTAAATAAACTTCTAATTCAACAAGGATTTACACCGGCTATTTTAACATGCCGTGATCGATTTGATGCTTACTCTATAGAAGAATTAGTACAAGAAATTTATGTTGGAATGGATAATTTTATAAGGGTTCAACATAGCGTAGAGTGTAATAACCATCAATTGAATATTATCTATTGTCACAATAATCCTATTATCGCAAGATTATTGGCAAATGTTGTTTTATTTAAGTTACCACAGTGGAATAGCATTTCTCAGGGAGAAAAAACCAAAGTAAGGCAAATAATCGAAAGAGTTTTCGCTTCTTCTTCTATTGACGCATTAAATTATGAACAATTACAAGCTGTATTAGGGTTATTATCTATGCATATACAGAAAGCAATTTATAAAAAATCATCCTATCAAAGTTTTTCTTTATTATTTGGTCTTGAAAAAAAATCACATGGCATCCATTTTGATAGTCTAATCAATCAGCATTTACATTCAAATGCCATAAGCTATGAAAAGCTGATGGATGTAATAAGGATCGAGCCAAAAACAACTGTTTTTTTTGCAGCAAATCATCGTTCACTTTCAGTAATTCCTCCCGAGACACTGCTGTCTTCAGAAAAAATAACCCTTCCGAGCCCTGACTGTTAATGAGAGAGATACCACACTTATCACGCTATTTTACGCTCTCTTACAGTCACGGCTCTGACAAATTGGAATGTAATCACCCTACTTTTATTAGGCCTCACCCTTGTCAAACTGTTCCCGAATTTCACTAACATCCGCATCCAGAGCCTGCTGCACCAGCTCTTTTAGCGTGGATTCAGGCATGCTGCCAGCTTCCGAATAAATCACAATCCCTTGCTTGAATACCATCAAATGGGGTATTGATCGAATATGGAAAGTCTCAGCCAATACTTGCTCTTCTTCAATATTTATCTTAGCAAACACAATATTGTCATATAAGCCTGCCACCTTTTCATAAACATGGGCGAATTGTTTGCAGGGTGCGCACCATGATGCCCAAAAATCAATAAAAATAATATCATTGTCCTTGATCAAAGATTCAAATTGTTCACTATTGATTGATGGGGTCAACAATGGTTTATTCATTCGTTATCCTCTTTCTCGTTAATAGCCGATAAAATCCGTTGATAAATCGTATCTTCACTTCCCTGACCCAAAACTCGCCTAAACCTAGGGGCGTCATCGTCTTTTTTTTGAGCCCAAGTTTGATAGTAGTCAATCAGGGGCTCTGTTTGATCATGATAAATTTCTAAACGCTTTCGGATAATTGTTTCTCTGTCATCATCCCGTAATATCAGTGGATCGCCTGTTTCATCATCAACCCCACTCAGTTTGGGCGGATGCGTTTCAATATGATAAACCCGCCCTGAAGCAGGGTGTATTCGGCGTCCACTAATACGCTTTACAATCTCATCATCATCAACAGCTATCTCAATCACATAATCAATAGCAATTCCTGCCTCTTTTAATGCAGCGGCTTGTGGAATCGTACGGGGGAAGCCATCCAATAAAAACCCCTCACGACAATCGGCTTCTAGCAAGCGCTCTTTCACCAAGCCAATAATAATATCATCAGAAACCAATTGACCTGAATCCATAATTTTCTTGGCACTTAATCCCAACGCACTGCCTGCTGCAATCGATGCACGCAACATATCGCCGGTGGATATTTGTGGAATACCGAAATGCTTCGTCAACCGAAGCGCTTGCGTACCCTTCCCTGCGCCAGGACCACCCAATAACATGAACCGCATCAACCCCATCAATAGCTCCCCAAATTACAGCTTAAGATCGGGCGCGAAATAGGTTCTTATTCTTGCATTAAATCTGACCATCATCTTTGCATAAGAATAGGAAGTTATTTCGCGCCCGAGCCTTACATCGCGCGAATAGGGTATCGTACCCCTTTGCGCGAATATTGTCATTACCTAAACCACCCTCTTGACGGCAGTGTTTTCTGACAACGTCTCAGTTGTGCTTGATATAATTGCGATCGCGCACTTACCTTGTGGGCAACAGGAATTAACCAACTTTTTTTCAAATAGGTCCTCTTCTGATAACCACCAATGCCTTCATGGTAGGCAAGATAAAGGGAATAGGCATCATATCGCTGAATACCCGCTCGCTTATAGGCTTGATTAGCATACCATCCAATAAAATCAACGCCATCAGTAAAATCATTGCGCGAAGCGAAAACGCCTCCCTGTGATCGTTTATAAATTGCCCATGTACTTCGTAAAGCTTGGGTATATCCATAAGCCGTTGAGGGACGCATCCAAGGAATAACCCATAATAGTTTGGTACGCGGAGGCCGGGCCCTTGCATCAAATTTTGATTCTTGATGAATAATTGCCATTTGAACATGAACAGGAACAAGCCAACGCCGCTGAACATCTAATGCATCCCGATACCATGACGGATATTCTCTAAAAACATTGCAAATATTATTAACATCAGCCGGTGGACTGCTCACACAGCCGGCTAGCAAAGACCCGCCCACTAGTAACAATAATAATTTGATGTACTTCACATGAATCACCCATCTCTTAATCAATAGACGAATATTAGTAACAAAATTCAGTACAAAATAAAAGAAAATAATCTAAAGGATCCTAGTACCGCTTCCATTTAGTTTTGACAGGTAGCATCTTATCTTGCATTCATCTTTAGGTTTTGTAAACTCTAAAAAATGCTCAGATTAGCGGTGCTAGTCCTGCGCTTTTTTAGAGCTTACAAAACCTAAATCTAAACGCAATCTAAGCGCTACCTG
>CANJHO010000110.1 GCA_947474165.1 Legionellaceae bacterium | reverse complement strand
TATCGAAGTAGCCTATCAGTGGGCGCGGTTGAGGTGAAGGAAATGCTGGACAGTTCGCTACTGACACCATTCCAGCAAGATGTTCACGCTCTCGGTGTTGTGTCCTGGCATTTGCTCTTGGGGCGAAGAATGTCTCCAAAGAGCTTGGAAGTTGTTCAGGACGAAATGCTTTCAAGCGACGCATGGTATGCGGACATTCTCCTCGATGCGGTAACCGCAAAGTTCAAAGATGCATCCGCCTTCTTTGATGCGCTGATGCGGGGAGAACCCCAACGAGAAGAGATTCCAACTTTTGATCAGAGAGAGTTGGAGCCGTATCGACACTCGATAAATCATTCTCGCCAATTTCGAGAAGATGGTGAATTTTTTATAGAAACAGCCGACAAGGAAGTCTATTTATCGAGCGGAAGACTCGTTAAAGCATGGCTAAACGTGGGCGGCGAGGGCGGCGATTCGGTCGACAATTTTCAGGTCCTATCGTTTCTGAAGCGGGTAGATAAACTCGCATCGGTCAATCCAACGTACTTGCCGAGAATTCACGAGTATGGATTGGCATCAAAGTCCGGCAGCATGTATTTGGTAACTGATGTCGTTGATGGAACGGTATGGACTAACGTAGTCATCGACGATTCCGAAAAGTTAACAGTTATCGAAAAGTTGACTGCTGCTGTCGAGCACCTACATGGGCTTGGAGTTTGTCACGGTGACATCCACCCGGGAAACGTCATGATTGAGCGTGAGACAGGGGATGTCTTTCTTATCGACATTCCAGACTTCTCGCAAAACACGACGGAGGCCAGGAACCACCGATACAGTCCCGAGAAGGTTGACGGAAGTTCACCAGCTCAACGCGACATCTTCGCCGTAATGCGAATGGCTAGTGAGTTGCTTGGGATTGAATGGGGGGATGCGTCCGACGAATACCCCGGAATTTCAGACGCAATCAGGGCGGAATTGGATGACAGCGAGTTTGGCTTCAAAGATTTGGGGCGATTCAAAAAGGCGCTGACCTCCAAGCTTGATAGGCAGGATCAGAAGGTTATCGAAGTGGCCCTCAGCAACATCGATGAGCAGATGACGATTCTGCCTGATAACGGCCATCTCTACGTCAAGGTCGAGGCTTCACGAAAGGGGCAGGACGTCCTTCTCGTCACGTTTGCCGGCATCGGTGGATCGTTTTCGGCTTTTTACAACAAAGAGCAGCAGTGCTTTGTTGGTGGACTACCTCCGAGAGTACGTTCCAACATCCATTTCAGGGATGTCGAGGAGAGCCAATTCGAAATTGGCACCCCCATCCAAATCAAACGCGGGCACCCGTCACAACTCACGCAGTTGTCGGAGCTGCTCCGCTACGACGATGCCTTCAACCGCGCTGTGGATGCTCTGCGGGAATTGCCTCCCGAGATAGTTGAATCGGAGTTGAGCGAGCAACTTAAAGAGGCATTCCAGAGGTCTGACAATGCCAGTAGCGAAGGCCAAGCTGACATATCGTTCGAAATTTCAACGCAGGCTCTGTGGAAAGCAATCCTCGATACGGAAACCGAATCGAGTCCTCATATCGAGTTAAATGCGGCCGCAATGTCCCCATCCGATTCTGACTCGGAACTTATCCTGCCGTATGAGGCGGACATTGACCCACTGGGGTCGTTCGCGAGTACGGACGAAGTGGAGGTTCTGCTGATTGACCCTGATGGAACCGAGAGAAATATCGGGGAGGTGTTGCTAAAGAAATCGGCCTTGAACGAAGTTCGTCTCACAAGGGTCCGTTCAGCAGCATACGGTCTCAAGGACGGCAACATTGTTTTCTTTCGAACAAAGCAAGATCGTGCGTCCTACCGCAAGCGGAAGGCCGCTCTTGGAAGACTATTGGATAGAGAAGGCGTCTTGCCCGGTCTCTTGGATCTTTT
Source organism: Legionellaceae bacterium (assembly GCA_947474165.1). Classification (GTDB taxonomy): domain Bacteria; phylum Pseudomonadota; class Gammaproteobacteria; order Legionellales; family Legionellaceae; genus CANJHO01. The sequence continues at coordinate 7,646 of CANJHO010000110.1, read as the reverse complement.
TGACCCCGCCTGCAAGAACGAACCAACAAAGTATGACATTGCGGTAACTGATGCGGACTTTGCCAAGTACGACCGCGAAGATCAGCATGGAAACAAGATTAGCCTAAATGAGCAGCAACGAGAGGCATTCGCGAAACTTCTCAATTTCGGGCCGCTTTCGCTTCTGCAAGGACCACCAGGAACGGGTAAGACGGAATTCATCGCTGCATTCGTCCACTTCCTCATCGAGAAACTGGATGTCAAGCGTATTCTTCTGGTCAGCCAATCTCACGAGGCAGTGAATACCGCAGCGGAGCGGATTAGAAAGCACTGTGGAAGGTTAGGCACATCGCTGGAAGTTGTCCGATTTAGTAATCGAGAAGGTGCTGTATCCCACGGACTCAAGGATGTGTATTCGCATGCAATAACCGCTGAAAAGAGGGAATTGTTTAACGCCGAATACCGCCATCGTGTGGCCGCTCTTTCAAGTGCGCTCGGGCTTGACCCTGAATTCATCTCTAGGGTGCTCGAAGCTGAACTGAGGCTCTTCAAGCAAATTGACCATTTAGAGTCGTTACTCGCGAGTTTTGACGATATTGATGATACGGACGACCTCAGATCCCTCAAACCGATTGTGGTTGAGTTGGATGGAACGATTCGTTCGAAACTTGCGACAGACTATGGAATTGCATTGCCTCAGGACAGAAAAATGTCTGATGCAAAATCAATTCTTCTGTCGAATCTCTGCGCGGAATATGGTGTCAAGCCGAACGAAGCTAAGCGGGTGCGCGCGTTAGCGAGAATCTCCAGGGATATGCAGGATGCACTCTCGGCAGAGCGGGTGAATTGCGATGAGTTCTACGCCCGTTCTAGACAGCTCGTAACAGGCACTTGTGTCGGTATCGGGCAAGGGCATATTGGCATTCACGACAATATTTATGACTTCGTTATCATCGATGAGGCGGCTCGGTCCATTTCGAGTGAGCTTGCGATCGCGATGCAATCGGCAAAGCGTGTCCTCTTAGTCGGCGATCACCTTCAGTTGCCACCTCTGTACTCTGACGCCCATAAGGCAGCGCTTTCACGTCGCTTGGGCATAAACAACGATCACATCGATCTCGATATTGTGCTTCGCAGCGATTTCGCGCGCACATTTAACTCAGAGTATGGGCTTCAGGTCAGTGCCACATTGCTTACTCAATACCGCATGGCACCACCGATCGGGAATCTGGTTTCGCACACCTTTTATGAAGGTAAGCTGAGCAACGGCCCCAGAACAATTCCGGATCTTTACGATAGCGCTCCGCTACACCTGCGTGCGCCAGTCACTTGGCTTGATACTTCATCCTTCGGTGAGCGTTCACATCATCAAAGGGACCGTGGGGTTAGCATCTACAACCGTTGCGAAGCGGAGCAGGTTATTGAAGTCCTCAAGCAGATTGCGGCTAGCGGCCAGTTTCTTGCTGACTTGACTGAACTCAAGGAAAGAGACGACGCACTGATTGGTGTGATTTGCATGTACGCGGAGCAGAAGCGGCTGATACGGCAAAAGTTCAACCAGGAAATTTGGAATGAGGGCTTTAAGGAATTGGTGAAGATCGACACTGTCGATAGTTATCAAGGCAAGGAAAATAGGATCATTATCCTGAGCCTTACTCGCTGCGACAAATCGTGGTCCCCCGGTTTCCTGCGAGCGCCGAATCGAATCAACGTCGCGATGTCTCGGGCAATGGACAGATTGCTGATCATCGGAAACGTCGACATGTGGAGCAAGCACAACAAGGACAGGCCGCTCGGGCAGGTTGTTACATACATGAGCGATTGTGGTGAGAATGCTGGCTACAAGTTCGTGTCAGCCCAGACGAGCCGTTGAGGTGACTGCCGTGGAAAACACGAAAACCTATCACGAAATTGATTTCTTGCTGCCGGCGCAACGCTTTAACATCAATTTTTCGTACATCACCCAGAAAGGACTACCTTTCGTCCGGGAATTTGTTCTCCGACTCGTTCATCTCGCTCCCATGACCAAGTCGCAGATTGCGACCTACTTTGGATTCAGTCGCAGGGAAACCGAGGAAGCTATTACAGATTTGGTTGAGCGAGATGAGTTGACGTTAACGGAGAGTGGGCGCCTGACGCTCACGGAGAAATCTAGCGGCTACTTCACGGATATCGGTGAAGTGCCTCGTCTTTCCCTGCTTCGGGATAGCGGGGTACGCCTCTCATTCGATTTGGCGACCTTCACCTGCCTTGGTAAGGATATTGCCGCAGAGAAATGGAAAGCAGGCATACAGATTAAGGTTGACGACGACAATGCGGCCAGGAGTGAAGCGCATGTCGAAATGCATTTCCAACGTCAATTTAATGAAATTCTCCACAAGGGTTATCTGCCAAAGTCGCTGATTCAGGATGAGAAGGATTCCCCTACCGTTTACACGGTAAACGCAGTCAACAAGATTCGGCAGATTCCGCTTCGCCTGACCGTGAAATTCCAAGTGGATTTAGACGGCAGGAGTGTCGAGCGGGAGGACTTCGAAGTGTTGAAAAGCTCTGACAGCGTGCACGAGCGCATTGCAGTCGAACTTGATCACTTGGCCAGACCAAGCAACTCAATGGATATTGCCAAGGCAATGCTGGAGTTCGGGGACGGCGATACGCTTAAATTGTTCGACTCAAAGACCAACTCAGTCAATTTGCAGTTCTTTGATGACCTGGTGAAGCTGGAGTCGAATAGTCAGAAGGGAAGAACTACGTTTCTTGGACCTATCTATTCGCAAGAAAATTGGGGGCGATTACAGAAACAGTTGGCGCCTTTGCTCAAGTCTAGAATTGAAAGCAAGACTGATGTCGGCCAAGACACGTTCGTCTGGCTGGCTCCAAGTGACCCGTATTGGTGCAAGAGCAACCGGTTAATCGTTTCCTTGAGCGATTTCCTCAACAAGGCAAGTACAAAGGAAAAGAGCCTTTATTCGCCGGTTATCTATCTGCCCATCAACGGGCCAGATGACTACCGGGCTGTGAGACAGTGGAAACAGGAGCTTGACCCCTACACAGACAGGGCTCATGGAATAGTTGAAGGGTTTCTTGGCGGGAATGTCGAGGTAATGCTCCTGAGGGGCGAGTTGGCTGTTGTGGTCTATCACATGTCACTCCCGGATATGTACCCCGTAACGCTTCCTCTTGGGTTTATTAGTGAAGATCCGAAAACGGTTTCGGTAATCGAACAACTTGCTAAGGCTTATATCCAGGGCACTTCGGGCTTTGAACGTCCTAACGACTGCGGATTGCTTTCGCGGTTTGGGAAAAATGAGGGATAAAGGAAGACTGCTCCTTTTGCTTGAAGAAGACTGCCGGCTATTGCTGATTCGCTGCAGCACACCAGAAATATTTGAGCGCTTGTTTGACGACTTAAGCCTGTTGAATGGACGATCGTCCAGAAGATTCGGCACCTTGTGGTGGCCCTCAGCGAGACGTTCGACGTAGCCTGTAGTCCGGTACTGGTGCTTTTTTTACCAACGCTTGCACTCCTGGCTGGCGGCGTGTCTGTAGCCACGCTTCTACCTCGGCCAAGTCCCACACTACACACCGTGGTGTGAGGAAAAAGCGCTGCGGAAATTCCCCCTTGCGTTCTAGTTCGTAGATCGTCGAATCCGCCAACGGCACGATCTGGCGCAGTTCGTTGCGGCGGATTGTGCGTCGCAGCAACCTTTGGTCAGTCGGCACGGCCTGTGACAGTTCCCTGATCGCTCGCGCATCAAACGCCCCCCTTGGCTGACGCCGCCGGACTTCCTCGCGAGCATTCCTTACCCCATTTGCGATCGCGTCACCGATATTTGACGCGTCCGAACCGTCTTGTAGGGTCGCGGACGATGCCAATTGCATCCCGCCCCCGACCTGAATTTCCCGCTTCATCCTCGATTCCTTCATCGCTCGTTTCGCTCCACAGCTGTCCCGGCTGCTGCCGACACGGCTCGCCGCCTATCGCCATCTTTCGATAGCGTCCTCAACTACCTGATACGGAATCCGGCAAAAAAGTGTCGGGGGGCAGTACCGCCTATGACTTGTTAGTGTCGGATTAACAAAGGGAATGTGGTCTTGATATTCCCCTGATGGGCGCCCGTCCAGCCCTTCGTCACGCGACGAAGGGAGGACGAAATGGCGTTGGTGTATGGCAATGGACTTCAGCAGTGGGAGATTGCGGTAGCAAAGAAACTGGTCGGTGAATTCAGGCGGCGATCGCGAAGGCTGGAGCGCGAGGAATTCGACGATCTCCTGCAGGAATGCCTCGCGCACTGGATCGAGGTGCGCGCCAGGCTCACGGCCGGGCCGGAAGGGCCGCCGATTGCGTACATGGCGCGGGTTGTTCGGAACAAGCTGACCGACATGCTTCGCGAGCAGGGAGCCACCAAGCGCGGCGGCGACTTCGACACGGTATCTCTCGATGCCTCGGTGGGCGACGATGATGATGCACCCACGTTCGCCGATCTGATCGACGTAGCAAAATCTGGCGCAGCCGGCGAAGCCACTATTGGGGAGGGGCGCGACGCCCGCATCGACATCGCCAGGGCGATGAAGAAACTGACTCCGCGCCAGCGCCGCCTTTGCGCGTTGCTTGGCGAAGAGGGTTTATCGATCAAAGAGGCCGCCGCGCGGCTCCGAATTCCGCGCGGTACGCTCTACGAGGAAATCAAACGCATCAGAAAGGTCTTTGCCGATCACGGCCTTGGGGATTATTTCGTGACCTGACCCGACACTTTTCGGTCGGAATCCGTATTGCTGATTTGGGACCCAAATCAGCGCGGATTCGATGATCAAGTTCACGGTAACGAGTACCAAGGGCGGTGTCGGCAAGACCACACTTACGGCCAACCTCGGCGCACTGCTTGCCGATATGGGGTTGCGTGTCCTGCTGATCGATGCGGACGTGCAACCGTCGCTTTCCAAGTACTTTCCGCTCGCGACCCCGAAGCCTTCGGCTGGGCTCACCGAAGTGATTGTTCGCGGCGAGGTGACGGAGCAGTGCATCACCGCGACCCTCTACCAGAACCTCGACATCGTCGTTTCCGACGATCCCGAGGGAAATCTTCCCCACTGGCTGCTCAATCGCATAGACCGGGGTTTCCGCCTGCGATTCGCGCTCCAATCGCCCGCCGTGGCCGGGGCCTATGACTGTGTGCTGATCGATACACAGGGCGCAGTGGGTCCGCTGCAGGACGCCGCCGTATTGGCGGCCGACATCCTTGTTTCGCCGATTACGCCGGAGATTCTCTCGGCCCGCGAGTTCAAGGACGGGACGATGGAACTGCTCGACCGGCTGGAGCCGGGCAGCGCGCTCGGGGCGACCTTGGGGCCAATGAAGGCGGTGATCTATCGGCAGGATCGAACGGCCGATGCGCGCGTCATTGCCAGCGGAATTCGAGACGATTTCATCAAGCTCAAGGGACGCGTATCCGTTCTCGACACTGTTGTTCCTCACGCCAAAGCCTACAAGGAAGCGGCGACCCTGCGTGTGCCGGTGCACCGCCATGAGCGCAGACGCGATGGTGTCACCCCCAGTGCATGCACCGTGATGCATCAGCTCGCCTGGGAACTGATACCCAGCCTTCAGGGTGTCTATGCCGACTCCATTCGCGCGCAGGAGAAGATCGCATGAGCGGAGGGGCGCAGCGTAAAGCAGATATCGACAGCGGCTCCGCAGCGCTGCCCGGCCGCCAAGTGTCCATCGACGAACGCCGGCGCCTCGTCGCCGAGTCGTTGCGGGTCGGCAATCCTGGAAACAACGCCAGAGAGCTGCCGGCACAGGCAGACCCGCGCCATGACTGCCAGATCGAGCTCGCGGTCGACGACATACGTCCCTACGAGAACAACCCGCGACGGACCGGCAATGCGAAGTTTGCCGAGATCAAGGAATCGATACGTTCGGGCGGCATCCGAAATCCATTGACCGTGACGCGAAGGCCCGGCGACGAGCACTTCATCATCGAAGCCGGCGGCAACACCCGCTTGCTTGCGGTTCAGCAACTGTGGACGGAGACACGGGAGGAGCGCTTCCGCAAGCTCATCGTCCTGTTCCGGCCGTGGCGCTCTGAAGGCCACGTGCTCACCTCGCATCTCATCGAAAACGAACTGCGCGGCGAGATGGCATTCTGGGACAAGGCTACTGGAATCGTCGCACTGAAGGCGCGTCTGGAAGCCGAGAAGGGCCATTCGCTCTCGCTGCGACAGCTCGAAGACGAGATGAGGGGGCGTGGACTCTCGATCAACACCGCCACCCTGGCTCATTGTCTCTATGCCACCGAGCGTCTGCGCACGCTCGGGGAGGCGGTTTCTGATCTGTCCGGCCTGGATGTGAAGTCGATGCAGCCACGGCTCAATCTCCTCAAGCGCCATGCGCAAACGCGTGCGGCGCTGGCGGAAGCCGATCTTTACGCAACAGTGTTCGAGCCGGTGTTTCAGGAGGCAGTCGAGCAGTATCGAAGGTCTGGGCGCTTCAGCGCTGCCAGCATCTGCCTGGCATGCGAAGAGGCCCTCGCGCGGCAACTGGGTGAGCCGGTGGAGCAGCTTCGTGCAACGGTTCAGTCGTCCGCACGGACCCCGCAGGAGACTCCGGACGCGCAGCCTGCGCCCGCAACGAATGCCGGGCCGCCGGCATCGACTCCTGTTAGCACAGCTAACGCCGTGCAAAACGTCGCAGGCGGTTTGCGCCGGGATGTTAAAGGCTCGCCCGTGGTGGGCGAGAGGCCGGCGCCCCGTCCTCGCCTTGTCGAACAGATTCGCCTGTTCGCTGAATTGACCGGTATCAAGGAGCGCTTGCGCGTCCATGCGGCGACGCCGCACGGGTATTACATGGACGCGCTCCCGGCGCCCATCGAGCGCGGCGCACGGGCAACAGTCGAGCACAAGGCCTGGTGGCTGCTGGCGCTGCTTTCCGGGCAACTCGACGATGCGACGGATGGCTCGTCAAGCGCTCCTGCCAGTCCGTTTCCTTCGGACACAGCCTTCCTCGGATGGCTCATTGATCCCCACGACGCGACGGCCCGTGCGTTCTGGGAGGTTTTGACGCGCGCCAGGGAAGTGACTGCGCGCGGCACCGATGGCCACCGTTCCACGCACCACCCGTCATCTCAAGGAGACGCATGATGTTGCCGCTCGTCGATGCACAGGTCCGCCTCGTGCTCCTCAATCATGTTGCCGTGAGGCTCGCCGAGGCGCAACCGAGCGACCTCCATGCCGTCGGCATCGAGAATGAACAGCTTGCGCGTCTGCGGCAGCTCTCCGCGCTCGATCTCAGTCGCCTCGCTGCCATGCGCGATCTGACCATCGGCATTGCCTTCGACGCGGTCGGGCTCAACGCCGGTTTGCGCGCGGTCGCGCTGGTCAACGAAGCCAAGGCACTGGAAGCCTACTTCATCCGCAACGGCGCCTCGTGGCAGATGATGAGCGCGCTATTCAAGATCCGGCGCAAGGTGACGCTCAAGCGCCGCCGTGACTGCGGTGCGTGGCGCCCGTCGGGCCGTTCGCAGCTTCCCGACAACGCGACACGGGTGCGCATTTTCCGGGCGTGGCGCGCCATCGACGATCCCAACATGCGGGTTCGCTACTACCGGCTGCACCAGATGTTTCCGCATGTCCCGATCGCGGTGCTGGAAGCCGTTCTGCGCGGGTTT
>CANJHO010000109.1 GCA_947474165.1 Legionellaceae bacterium | reverse complement strand
GTTTTTTGAAACGAAGCGTAATAGTTATTCTATTACCGAGTTTCAAAAAGTGCGCCATGGCAAAAATAACAAGACAAAAACCGCAGTTTATGACCGCGCGCAGTATATAGCAAGAAGCATAGTGTATTTATCACAGTTTACTGTTAAATTACTCAAAAAATCGTATCTCGAGACAATGATGCTCAAACCCCTAGGCTATCTATTCACAATCAGCATGCTCAGCCTATTTCTATCGGCTTGCGGCCAAAAAGGTCCATTGTATCTTCCGAGCCCAGAAACAACTAAAACCAACCATCGAGTGGCATAATGACCCTTCATTTTACAAAAATGCATGGACTAGGCAATGACTTTATGGTCATCGATGCAATACGTCAAAACGTATGCTTAAGTCCACACGAAATTGCTAACTTGGCTAAACGAGGCACAGGCGTTGGTTTTGATCAGTGTTTACTGGTTGAAAAAAGTCCTGACAATGAGATCGATTTTTTTTACAGAATTTTTAATGCCGATGGCCAGGAAGTAGGGCAATGTGGAAATGGCGCACGCTGCCTTGCGCGATTTGTCCAACGTTATGGACTCTCCACAAAAAAAGAAATTCAAGTGACCACGCACACCACAAAGATGCGACTTTGCCTCAATGATGATGAGACCGTGACCGTGGATATGGGATGTCCTCAATTTGAACCTGTTGACATCCCCTTGATTGCAAAACAACAAGCCCCTCTTTATTCATTGACCTTGTCAAATAATGAACGCTGTGAGGTCCATGCAGTCAATGTCGGAAATCCGCATGCAGTCATGGTGGCTCTAGACCTCAACACGGCAACCATTCAACATCAAGGTGCCCAAATAAGTAAGCACCCCCTCTTTCCCGAGCAAACCAATGTAGGATTTATGCAAATCATTAAGCCCGACCACATTCGATTACGAGTCTATGAACGGGGTTGTGGCGAAACAAGTGCCTGTGGAAGTGGTGCCGTGGCAGCAGTCGCTATCGGCCGACTGTATCACGCCTTATCAGCACAAGTAAGGGTCAGTTTACCTGGTGGTGATTTGCTCGTCAGCTGGCCAACCATAGAAGGCCCTATTTTATTAACAGGACCCGCCACCTTTGTTTATGAAGGGATACTAATGCTTTAACTTCCACCGCTTATGCAACCACGACCATTGCTCAGGGTGCGCCATAATAATCCGCTCCAAGGCTTGATTATAGGAAAGCGTATTTTGATAAATGGATTCTTGTGGGGTATCGTGATCCTGCCATGGAATCGGCTCAAAGAACTCTAACACATGGCGACCATTCGGCAATCTATAACCTGCCGCAGGCACCACAGGAACGCCCGTGTAACGGGAAATGGTTGCTAAGCTTCGATAAGTTCCAGCTTTTTTTCCAAAAAATTCTACGGCAATGCCATCTCGATTCTCAAGAAGCGCATGCTGATCCAATACAAAAATAACTGCATGATTTTGGTCCAAGGCATCACACACCTGATGAAGCGAGTTTTTTTGAGAAATAACGCGCAAGCCTGCCTTAAAATAACGTCTAAATAAAATACGCTCTAAGGTTTTACTCCCCAAGGTGCGGCGAATAAAATGAAATTGTCCTTCAAATTCATTAAAATTGGCAATGCCCCCAATGGGTGCGAACTCCCAACTACCCACATGCCCCGTGACCACTAGAACACCGCGACCCTTCGCGGCCACAGCCATCATGTGCTCATGCCCACGCACCTCAACCCGTTCACGGAGCGTTTCATCACTCATGAAGCGCAACTGGATGGTTTCTTTGATAGCAGTGGCAATGTGCGAATAAAAAGCCTTGATCAAGTGTTTTTTATTACCACTATCCAAAGTATCACCAAATACTTGTTCAATATTGGCCTTCACAATGCGACGACGATAAGGAAAACAAGCATAGATGATGCGACCTGCCAAAGAAAGTGGGAGGCGACGAATTTTATGATTCAGCTCACTCACTTTGTTTAATCACAAGACAGGCATTCATGCTGGCATAGCCTCGACTAATCATAACCGCAGCAGGCTTCTCTCTATTTAAGGATCGGCTATCACGGGTCGCATTCAGCATATGACAGGCGGAGGACAAACCATCAAGATTGGCAATCCCTGGAATACAGTGTTCTTTTAAGGCGTAGGTGGCAAGGACTGCATCTAACACACCAGAGGCACAAATGGTATGACCCATCGCCCATTTAAAGGCCGTCACAGGAACTTGATAGTCCCCAAACACCTGATGAATCGCATGGGCTTCACTGATATCTGACTTTTTATTGCCATTCCCATGGGCCACCACTAGGCCAACATCAGCGGGTCTTAATTGTTGCTGCTCAAGTAGACGCGATAAAAGGGTCGCCAACTGCTCCCCCTCCGCTTCAATAGAAAATAATCCCATCGCCTCAGAGGCAGTGACCCCGCCTGCAAGTTCTGCGTAACAAGTAGCCCCTCGAGCTCGCGCACTCGCCTCACTTTCTAAAACAATGGCAGCCGCCCCCTCTGCCAAAAGTGTCCCATCATGCGCTTTGTCAAAGGGTTTTAAATGGCGCTCACTGATAACCCCTAATTTTTCATAATAAAATAAGGCCTGTGGCTCGGTTGCCACATCATAAGCCACAACAACAGCCCTATCGGCCAATCCATTGTTAATCGCATGATAGGCTTCAATCAAGGCTTGCGTCCCACTGACAGCATGGTTTGTTATATTTTGATTGGGCCCTTTAAAACCATAGGTAATGCCCGTATAAGCCAACACATTGTTTGGCAAAATACGCAATAACCACATCGGGTGCACTTCGCTAAATAATTGGGTAGCAAATGCTTGCATATCACCCCCAGTTTTAGCAACAAGTGGCAAAAAATCATATTGCTGTAAATATTTATTCCCTGGCGACCCAACATAAACTGCCGTTCTATCATTAAATTTATCAGTGCTTTCAAGCGTATCACGATAAGTAATCAGCTGACTGTGTTCTACCGCTTGTGTGGCGGCGTTAATTCCCATCACATCCTGTCGCGAAATGACTTTTAACAGTTTTCGATCAGGAAGCATTTTGGCCGGTTGAAAATCTTTTAATTCACCACCCAGGCGATGTGTCCAAGAAGATATATCACTTTGCGTTAGCTCACCAATTCCACTCTGCCCGGCTAGTATAGAAGACCAGGTTTCATCCGCTGTGGCACCGCAGGCTGTTAAGGCACTTAAGCCTGTAATATAAACCCGTTGATTGTCACTCATTCACCCCTCCAAACTCAGGATGCTTAAATAATAAACAGCTGTTTGACCCACCAAAACCAAAGGAATTGGAGAGCACGACGCCTAACGATTTTTCACGAGGGCCATCCACCACATAATCTAAATCACAGTCTGGATCAGGCGTGGTTAAATTGGCAGTTTTGGGAATTTCTGCGTGTTGTATCGCTAAAACTGACAACACAGCCTCCAATGCACCCGCTGCAGCAATCAAATGACCCGTTTGTCCTTTGGTAGAACTTACCGGCATATGGCAGGCACGCTCCTGAAAGACCGCCTTAATTGCATTCGTTTCACTTAAATCATTCATCTTGGTTGATGTCCCATGCGCATTGATATAATCAACGTCTGAAGCCTTCACGCCGGCATCCTGTAATGCTTGTTCAATGGCCTGAATAGCCCCATCGCCATTCGGGTGGGAATCGGTAATGCGATAGGAACTTAAGGTGTTGCCTTCTCCTGCCAATTCCGCATAAATATGCGCACCCCGCGCATGGGCTTTGTCCCAGGCTTCAAGAATTAAAAAAGCAGCCCCTTCGCCCAAAACAAACCCATTTCGAGTGCCGTCGAAAGGACGACTGGCCGTTGCCGGGGTCTCATTGTAAGTCGATAAGGCGCCCAACAAACAAAAACTAGATAATCCCAAGGGATTGATCATCGAATCAAAGCCACCAGCCAACATATAATCCGCATCACCACGGCGAATGACTTGCATGGCAAGACCCAAAGCTTGTCCACCTGAAGCGCAAGCCGTATGCACTGAACTGGCATAACCTTTAATCCCAAATTGCTGAATCAATAAAGATAAACCAGAATTTGAAGTGGTCTTGCCAAAGTCATTTAATTGATAAAAAGCCTGGCTGTTCGCTTGCAACTGGTTCCAATCAACGGTACCGTCTTTTGCACAAATGCGTTGAAACCGCTGAAGATAATCAAAATCAGCCGTCATCATCCCACTGCCAGTCACCACGCCCCAGCGAGGAGCCGTTGCTGCAGTAGGGAGAATCCCCGCGTCGTCAAAGGCTTGTGTTGCCGCATCGAGTGCATACCGCGTAAAAGGCATCGCATAGCGTAAATGTTTAGCAACGCCTCTTTTCATTAAAGAAAAGTGCTTCACTTCTGCAGCAATTCTTGCGGGAAATGCGCTTGCATCAAATTGCTGGATGGGAAGGATCCCCGACTCACCAGCCATTAAATTTTTCCATGTCGATTGCACATCATTGCCCAAAGGGCACACCACGCCTAAGCCTGTAATTGCAACTCGTATTTTTTTCATCGCATCACCACATCTAATACACAAACTCGCCTACCGGCTACTTCCGTTCGATAGCTTAAAATTAGTTCATCGGCATCATGTCGCTTGACCGTGAGATAACAAATAAGGACATCCCCTGGATAAATAAAATCACTCATTTTAATTTTACGTAACTCAGCAATGCGATAGGACTTCTGAAAGCCTGCGCGAGCCAAAAACTCTCGCGCAAGATTCAGCTTGCATTCGAGCAGTACCGTCATAGGAAAAACAGGTTTATTTGGAAAATGATCAGGAAAATAAGGGGCCGCTCGTGTAATTTTCTTTTCTGCAGAAAGTCTTACACCCGGCTCACTGTCGATAATGCTATCAAAGCACATCGGGGCGACCCTCGGTGTGTTGTTCGCAGGGACTAATTGTTCTGAAGAAGGCACAACACCTAAGTATTCGCCAGGCCGATTAATTTCAGCAAATTGCTGACGCGCCAAGGCAGGATCAATGAAATCCGCCATCGGCAACAAGGGACCTAAAGCCCCATCGATGCTAAAAACAATCTCATCAGCCACACGAGCCACACTGTGGTATTGAACAGAAGCCTCATCCAAGTGATCGATAAACGACTCCAGCAACAAGGTCTCGCCCACATACACAGGACGATACAATGACGCACTGGATGCCAAGCCCGCAACAGGCCGTTGTGTGAAGTCATTACAAACCATCACATTCCAAGCCGCCAGCTGGCCTAGCGTTTCGCCAATAAGGGAGGGAATAAAGCACAATTTACCGTGATCATCCTGACACAGATAGGGATCATCGTGAGTAATGTGCTTGATTCCCCGCACAAACTTAGCAGGCGATAACTCAAGGATTCGATCAACAAATAAAAACCGCATTAGGTCACAGGTTCAAGCGTGCCCTGCTCACTCTGGGCTGCCACGATTAATTTACAAAAAGTTTCCACTGTAAATAACATCGGAATTTCGTTGACCTTCATGTTGGGCTTAAACAAATCAGCAGGCACTTCGCTCAAATAGTTTTTTAAAGCGATAAGGCCATCTGCGGTCAATACCCCACCTTTTTCAAATTCATCTTCAGCCAAATGACCCCTGGCATTTTTTTCAAGTTGTCCGCGGGGTATTTTGATGCCAAATTCTTTTTCCAACTGAAACACCAAATCAAGAAAATCAATGGACTCAGCACCCAAATCAGCAATTAAACGACTTGACAAGCTCACGTCTGCCTCATCAATCACTAATACATCCGCTATAATTTCCCTGACCTTAGGATAAACGCCTTCTATATTCATGTCACGCCCTCAGAGCTAAGGATCACAAGCGAAATAACGCCCTATTTTTTCATCAAGCCAACCCTCAGCTTTACATAAAAATAGGGGGTTATTCCGCTCATGATCCTTACTGTTCACAAAACCGAGGATTGTATCATAAATTTGTAATGTCCTGCTACAAATTGTGCATCCAGAAATAGTAAAAAAATTAGGCGATCGCGTGAGCGTCTTATTTTATAGCCACTTGGATCCTTAATGTTTAGCATGCATCAACGCCGTCATCAATACAAATTTGCTGCCTTGTAGAATCATTTTAGGCAGGCTCTTTTCTCTTGCCTGCTTAAAGCCCCAAATAAAGGCAGGCAAGAGGGCTGCTATCAACACCACCCGATTATCGTTGACGAGACCTAACAAATATTTTTTATGTAGAATGACTTTGGTTTGTTGATCCTTTAATTTCTTTTCCATTATCAGAATCTTTTCTATCACTTGTTTTCTCGAGTTTTTCATGGTGGTCACTCTCTTTTTCTGAGAAGTAGGCTCTTGTTTTCTCAAAACTCATTTTTTTCAAATTAAATAACAAATAATTGAGTAATAAGATCAGCACGCTCATGTTAATTAATAAAACAGAAGAGATGGCCCAAATCGAATTATGAAGGGCTAATTTAATACCATATCCCACCAACAGCATGGCCGCCAACCAGGTTGACATCAATACGATGAGCAACAGGCAAAGCGTTAACAAAAGTGGGTAGATACTCAAGCCTGCGAGTCTTGCTTCAAGCTTCGCGATGTCAACCACCATCTTTATAATAGATAGCTTGCCTGAAACAAGGCCCTCTAAGTGCTCAAAGGGATTCATTATTTTCTGAAAAACGAAGATAATAAAAAGCCAATACCCCCGGCTATCAAAACAGAAGCCAATGGATTTTCCTTCACTTTCTGTAAAAGTTCATCCGAATACTCCTTGGCACTACCCTGAGCATCACCCACCTTATTTAAACCATCCTCATATAGTTCATGCGCGAGCTTCATGCTTTCATTTAATAATTCACTAGCGGCTTCGGCCACATGAGCCCGATCATGTCCATTTCCACGTTCCATGGTTGCTCCTTTTTTACTTAATGTATCCATTTTCAAATCCTCCATCATGATAATATAACCTTCCCTTACCACCTATAGTGTAGTCAACCTTCTGACAATTGCCAGTAGGATGCAAAATCATAAGGGACTGTAAATAAATAACTCGTACATTTTGGCGCTCAGATTGCTGTTAGCTTGAGACGATCAGATCTTCGAAAAGGCGAAGGTGTACTCATTGTCCATCGAGCTTTTTTGAAGATCTGATCGTCTCAAGATGACAGTAAGATGGGATGACAAATTGTACGAGTTATTTATTTACAGTCCCTAACCCACAATACCATAACCTGCGTCCACGAATATCGTCTGACCTTTGATCATCAAAGCTTCAGGCAAACACAACAAATAGACGGCATTGGCTACATCCTCCGGCAATAAGGGACGACCTGCCAATGAGTGTGCAAGGTATTCGTCGAGCAGTTGCTCCCGATTTGGAAAGTGTTTTAATGCATCAGTATCAACAACACCTGCCGAAATGGTGTTCACACAGATTCCCTCCGGTGCTAACTCAAGACTTAAAGAGCGAACCAACGCTTCAAGGGCCGCTTTTGAGGCGCCGATGAAGGCATAATTAGGAATGGCTCGATGCGCACCCAAGCTCGATAAAGCAATCACCCGACTGCCTGGGGCCATCATAGCGCGCCCTTCTGAGACCAAATGATTCAACGCCAATGCATTGGTTTCCATACACCAACGCCAATGTTTGGTCGACATCTGCATAGCAGGCTTCAAAACACCACTGGCGGCATTACTAATTAAAAAATCCAATTGCGAAAAATGCTCACGGAATTGGGAAAACAGATCTTTCACTGAGGATTGATCCGCAACATTGGCTTGCAAAGCTATCGCACGCCGTCCCATGCGCTCGATCTCCAGAAGCAAAGCGGCTGCCTCATCCGAACTATTATAATAAACAATGGCGATGTCACAACCAGCACTGGCCAACTTTAGTGCCGTAGCACGGCCTATCCCCCGTGCACCCCCTGTAATGCATGCCACCTTATTAGCAAATACTAAATTCATGAAACTCGTCCCACTATTAAAATGCATCAAATTACTGCGATTCATCTAAACTGTCAATTAGACTGTGGAGAGTATATCTCAAATTTTAGCCAGATCCCTTGTTTAAAACCCGCTATCTTTGTACCATCGGCACAAGTTCTCGTAAAATAAATTAAAGATCAATGAAACAATCCTGGTTCAATAGCGTACTCCCCATAGCAGCCCTATTCTCATTTCGAATGTTAGGCTTATTTATGCTCATTCCCGTATTTACCGTCTATGCCAATCATTTAACGGGGGCCACCCCGATGCTGATTGGGATAGCCCTTGGTAGTTATGGTTTAAGCCAAGGGTTATTACAAATTCCATTTGGCATGCTGTCCGATCGCTTTGGCAGAAAGCCCATCTTAACCCTAGGCTTAATTCTATTTGCAGTGGGTAGTTTGATAGGCGCGCTCACCACATCCATTCATGGGATGATTTTTGCAAGAATGATTCAGGGAACAGGTGCCATTGGCAGTGTTTTAATTGCCTTAATGGCTGATTTAACCCCCGACAACCAACGAACCAAAGCCATGGCGGTCATTGGTGTCACCATTGGTTTATCATTTAGTCTCGCGATGGTGATTAGTCCTGCGATTACCCGTGCTTTTGGTCTTTCAGGGATTTTTTACCTCACAACACTTTTAGCGACCTCAGGCCTTATTTTACTTCACGCCATCATCCCAACTCCACAAAAAGAACCCTTTCATTTAGATAGTCAACTAAGGCCTAAGCTATTTAAACAGGTTCTCAGCAATCGACACTTACAACGGCTCAATGTGGGGATTTTCTTCCAACATTTTATTCTAACCTCTACTTTTTTTAGCATTCCAATCCTCCTTCAACAACAAATACAACGTGGGACATTATCAGAGCAATGGCATTTTTATTTACCCTTGATGGTCTTCTCATTTTTTACAATGATGCCCTTTCTCACTCTCGCTGAAAAAAAACAAAAAATTAAACCTATTTTTTTAGGATCCGTTCTCATCACTTGTCTTTGCCAACTAGCACTGGCGTTTACCTATCAACACTGGTTTGCGATTTGTGGCTTTATGTTTTTTTATTTTGTAGGATTTAATATTTTAGAGGCAAGCTTGCCTTCTATGATTTCAAGACAAGCTGACGCAGGGTCCAAAGGGACTGCCATGGGCATTTATTCGAGTAGCCAATTTTTAGGTATTTTTGCGGGAGGAATCAGCGCTGGGATAGTCTATCAATATTTTGGTAGCCCAGGCATTTTCATGGTGAATAGTCTGATTGCGCTAAGCTGGGCAGGCATTGCCTATTACATTAAACCCCATGCTTATCAATTAACCCTTATCCTGGCTTATGAACCTTTAAAACATAATTCTGCTGACCTTAGTCAAGCGCTATATGCTTTACCCGGTGTGAAAGAGGTTGTGATTGCATCTGAAGAAAACACGATTTATCTCCGGATAAATAAATCCTCTTATGAAGAAGGAAGTGCTGAACGAACAATTAACCCTGAAAATTATCTATCCATGGATAAATACTGGAGTTTGGACAAACCACGATCTAATACGAGCCCGTGAGCGTGGGCGAGCCCGAGCCCGCCCGAACCCGATCAATCTGATTTTTTATCCAATTTGTCTGATTATGCGATCATTTTCTCTGTTATAGTTGTATTTTTCGATTTTTTAACGATAGGATGACGTATGCGTTTTACCTGAATGTCCCCAAATTGTCGACCAGATGCTTT
>CANJHO010000108.1 GCA_947474165.1 Legionellaceae bacterium | reverse complement strand
AATTGGAAGCATAAACTCGACTTTAGCCATTTTTTGTAATTCCGTCATTGCGAGTGAAACGAAGCAACCCAGGAGCTCAAAGTGAGCAACTATAAGACATGAAATCGCTCTCTTCGAACCTCTGGGTTGCTTCGTTTCACTCGCAATGACGGAATTTAAATCATTTTAAAAAAATGGCTAAAGTCGAGATAAAGGTTTGCGTAATTTTTTTCAGAGTGGCGATACTTCTGGAATCCAAACGAAGCAACAAACCAAACTTAAAATTATTCTTCAGTTACTGGATGCCGCTACGCAGTCAGAAGACATGAATCTACCTGGTATGCGATTTCATCCCTTAAAAGGAGGTCTTAAAGGCCATTATTCAGTAACAGTTAATGCCAATTGGCGTGTCATATTTTCTTTTGATGGAAAAGATGCCATTTTAGTTGATTATTTAGACTACCATTAAGGTGAACCATCATGATACATAAACCATTACACCCTGGTGTCATCATAAAAGATGTGTTAATTGATAACACCGATTTAACCATTACCAAAGCAGCAAGTCGTCTCGGCGTTACTCGGACAACCTTATCTCGATTACTCAATCAACACGCTGGGGTTGGTCCTGAAATGGCACTGCGTCTATCAAAATTACTCAATACTAGCATTGAGATGTGGATCAATTTACAATCACAATATGACATTTGGCATATTGCTCACGAATCTATATCTGGCATAGACAGCATCGTGCCGCTGAAGAACGTTGCCTGATTAAACCACCACAACGTCCAAACGACAAGGCAAACAATGTGAGAACGGTTCGTATTTACCAACCAGGGCCCTATGAAAAAGGCGAAACACTCGAGCTTTCTGCCGAAGCAGGTCAACATGTCGGAGTGGTCTTGCGAATGCAAGCAGGCTCCCCATTAACACTCTTTTGTGGGGATAACCGTGAGTTTCATGCAACCATCCTCACGGCCCATAAAAAAAAAGTAAGTGTTATCATTAATGACATCCATTTTGTTAACCGCGAATCTCCTCGAGCGATTCACTTGGCGCAAGCGATTTCTAAAGCTTGTCGCATGGAAATTGTCATTCAAAAAGCAGTCGAATTGGGTGTTACGAGCATCACCCCTTTGTTCACAACCCATTGTGTAGTGCACCTGGATGCAGCGCGTTTAAGTAAAAAACAAGCCCAATGGCAAGCCATTGCCATTGCAGCCTGTGAACAGTCAGGCCGCAATCAAATCCCGATGATTCATGACGCTTGTTTATTAGAAACCTATTTAGAACAATGCCAAGCCACTACTAAATTAGTATTACACCCCGATACAACCCAATCATGGCGTAATTATTCCCTCACTGAGGGTGATATCGCCTTATTGATTGGTCCAGAAGGCGGGTTAAGTGATGAGGAAGTAACCCGGGCAATGGCGTTTGAGTTTCAACCACTTTGTCTGGGCCCACGAATTTTAAGGACGGAGACTGCAGCGATTGCAGCAATAAGCGTGTTACAAGCAATCAATGAATGTCGGATTTAGCGAAATAATCCATTCAATTGACTCACTGAATTGCTGCTGATTTGCATGGGGCTTTGTCCAAACGCCAACAAAAGGTATATAATAAGTTTTTTAATTCACAGAGATTTTTCATGAGCGAACTTATTAAAGCAGTAACCGATTCTAACTTTGATCAAGATGTTCTTAATGCCGGCAAGCCAGTATTGGTTGATTTTTGGGCTCAATGGTGTGGCCCTTGTCGTGCATTAACGCCTATTTTGGAAGAAATTGCAGGTAATTATGATGAAAAAGTCAGCTTTGTGAAGCTTAATATTGATGAGAATCAAATCACCCCATCTAAATACGGTGTGATGAGTATTCCTACGTTGATTCTCTTTAAAAATGGCCAAGTTGAAGCCATCAAAATGGGATTGCTAACGAAATCGCAATTAACTGCTTTTGTTGATAGTAATATTTAGAAATCGTCGTAAGGGACTGTGCAACAATAACTCGCGCGAATCATACAAACCGGGTTATTTATAAACATCCAAGTCGCGCGCCGGCATTCAATGGGCAAGCGGTTCAGCTTAGGCGCCTAAGCTGAACCGCTTGCTGGCACAGTGTTTTATCGAAGAGAGTCTCTGTATTTAATACATTTTAATGCAATTGCTGTGCGAAAATGATGGATCTTGTTCGCATGATGTGGTAGCCTAAATATTCTGTGTGGGGTATATTTTTGTTGAAATCACAAAATTGACCTTGGGCAGCGGCTTCCCGAACTGACCTTCCCGTTAAAATTACCCTGGATATCCTTTCATTCAACCAATACATCAAGTGAGAAGTATGAATTTTAGTGAACTTAAGCAGTTGCCTATTGCTGATCTCGTTAATATGTCCCAAGAAATGGGCGTTGAAAACACCTCCCGCATGCGAAAACAAGACATCATTTTTGCCATCCTTAAAGCCCATGCGCTGAAAGGCGAAGATATTCATGGTGATGGTGTTGTCGAAATATTAGCCGATGGCTTTGGCTTTTTACGCTCCTCGGATGGTTCTTATTTAGCGGGGCCTGATGATATCTACGTCTCGCCCAGCCAAATTCGACGCTTTGGCTTGCGTACTGGTGATACCATTTCCGGTAAAATTCGCCCTCCTAAAGACAGCGAGCGCTATTTTGCTTTGTTGAAAGTGGACCAAATTAATTACGATAGTCCAGACAGTGCCAAGCGGAAAATTCTGTTTGAAAATTTAACCCCTTTATTTGCATCACGTCGATTGGTCATGGAGCAAGGCAATGGCAGTACGGAAGATTTAACCGCACGCGTGGTTGATTTGTGCGCCCCATTTGGTCGTGGCCAACGCGGTTTGATTGTCTCACCCCCTAAAGCGGGTAAGACCTTGATGCTACAAAATCTAGCACACTCCATCGAAAAAAATTACCCTGATTGCTATCTCATCGTGTTACTGATTGATGAACGCCCTGAGGAAGTAACAGAAATGCAGCGCTCCGTGAAAGGCGAAGTGGTTGCTAGCACCTTTGATGAGCCAGCTAATCGTCACGTGCAGGTTGCTGAAATGGTCATTGAAAAAGCCAAACGACTGGTTGAACACAAGCGAGATGTGGTGATATTACTGGATTCCATTACAAGACTTGCGCGCGCTTATAACACGGTCATTCCTTCATCCGGAAAAGTATTAACCGGAGGGGTGGACGCCAATGCACTCCAACGGCCGAAGCGTTTATATGGGGCTGCACGTAACATCGAAGAGGGCGGTAGTTTAACCATTATTGCAACGGCTTTGGTCGACACAGGCTCTAAAATGGATGAAGTGATTTACGAAGAGTTCAAGGGAACCGGCAACATGGAAATTCACTTGACGCGTAACATTGCTGAGCGCCGTGTCTTTCCTGCGATTAATATCAACCGCTCAGGTACCCGCCGTGAAGACTTGCTGTTGAGTCCCGAAGAACTTCAGCGAACTTGGATATTGCGTAAAATCCTGCAGTCCATGGATGAGTGTGATGCGATTGAATTTTTGCTAGAGCGCATGAAAAACCACAAAACCAATGCGGAATTTTTTGATGCGATGAAGCGACAAGAATAATCTATCAAATAATACTAGAATGTGTTGACGATTCATTTTCCAAATACTCATAAAATGCCTATGTACCGCGCTTTATGCGCGGTACATAGGGCTTATAGAGCAATTGTCAACAGACCCTATACTCTGCGCCGCATCCAGTAAATACTGGGATTATATCATATGAAATACACTGATCTTCGCGATTTTATTGCACAGCTAGAATCACGTGACCTACTCAAGCGCATTGATTATCCTGTGTCACCTCACCTTGAAATGACGGTGGTCAGTGATAAAGTCCTTCGTGCTGGAGGCCCTGCACTATTATTTACTCATCCTAAACATCATCAAATTCCTGTACTGACCAATTTATTTGGCACCGTAGAACGCGTGGCCTTAGGGATGGGGGAGGAAAGCCTCCTAGCCCTTCGGGAAATCGGGAAATTACTGGCGGCGTTAAAAGAACCTGAGCCCCTCAAAGGGGTTAAAGATGCGTTTAGCAAATTGCCTTTACTGAAGCAAGCCCTCAACATGGCCCCGAAATATGTTAATAAAGCGCCATGTCAAACCCACGTGTGGGAACATGAGGCCGTTGATTTAACCCAGTTACCCATACAAACCTGTTGGCCTGGCGATGTAGCCCCCCTCATTACCTGGGGTTTGGTCACAACGAAAGGCCCCCATCAAGCCCGTGAAAACATGGGAATTTATCGCCAACAAGTATTAAGTAAAAATAAACTCATCATGCGCTGGTTATCTCATCGAGGAGGCGCGCTTGATTATCAAGCTTTTCAAGCCGCCAATCCTTCTGAGCGATTTCCGATTGCAGTCACCTTGGGCGCTGATCCAGCGACCTTATTAGCCGCAGTGACCCCTGTTCCAGATACCCTGTCTGAATATGCTTTTGCAGGGCTGCTGCGAGGCCAACGCACGCAATTGACACGCTGCATTGGTTCTGATTTACACGTGCCGGCCAGTGCTGAAATCATCTTAGAGGGCTATTTAGAACCAGGCATAGAGGCACCAGAGGGGCCTTTTGGTGATCACACAGGCTATTATAATGAGGTCCAATCTTTCCCTGTTTTAACCGTGGAGCGAATCACACACCGTGATAACCCTATCTATCATAGTACTTATACGGGTCGTCCACCTGATGAGCCGGCCATTTTGGGCATGGCTTTAAACGAAGTCTTTATTCCTTTGCTTCAAAAACAGTTTCCAGAAATCATTGATTTTTATTTACCCCCGGAGGGATGTTCTTACCGTTTGGCTGTTGTTACCATTAAAAAACAATACCCAGGTCATGCCAAACGCATCATGATGGCTGTTTGGTCTTTTTTAAGACAATTTATGTACACCAAATTTGTTATTGTTTGTGATGATGACATTGATGCTCGCAATTGGTCAGATGTAGTATGGGCAATGACCACGCGAATGGATCCGCTACGCGACACAGTGATGATCGACAATACACCGATTGATTATCTAGATTTCGCCTCACCTGTATCGGGACTTGGATCTAAAATGGGCCTGGATGCAACAAGCAAATGGCCTTCTGAAACACAACGAGAATGGGGCAAAGCAATTACGATGGATGAAGATATTTTAAAACGGGTTAATGATTATTGGTCGTTGTTAGGGATTTCAACATGAAACACACCCCCATCAACGCAAAAGTGGAATCCATCACCCCGCTCACCGATAGTATCATGCAACTGATCTTGACCCCGGACACCTATATTGATTATGAAGCGGGTCAATATTTGCAAATTATTTCTGGAGAACAAGCCTTTAGCTATTCTATTGCGAATGCGCCATTGGGATCGCATCAATATGAATTACATATTCGTCATACGGCGAATCAACCCTTGCTGGCAGACATCAAACAAAAAGGCGCTGTGAAAATAAAACTCCCTTTGGGAGTGTGTGATATCGCTCATCTTCATCCCGATAAACCCATCCTATTGATTGCCGGCGGCACAGGATTTGCGCCGATCAAGGCCATGATCGAGCAATTATTAGCACTGGGTGCACCGCGTGCTTTTGAATTATATTGGGGGGCGCGATCACAAAGTGATTTATACATGGATGATAAAGTCACTTTCTGGCAAACGCATGTGCCTCATTTTAGCTATTTTTCACAGTTATCTGATGCAAGCAATGCCGATTTGGCCTCGATGGTGACGGATAAACACCCCCATGATCTCAGCCAGTGGCAAATCGTGATTAGCGGACCTTTTGACATGGTTTACAGTGTCCGCGATAAACTCCTTGAAAAAGGGGTCTCGCCGTGCGATTTATTTTCTGATGCCTTTGAAGGAGAAAAATAAAATGGAAACATTGTATCAACTATTAGCACTAGCCGGGGCTGGCCTAATTATTTGGGTTATTTACCAACATATCAAAGGACGGCCTGAGTTATTTACCCGAACCAATTTGATGAAAAGTTTTTCTAGCATGGGTGTGCTGGCCTTGCTATTAATTGCCTTCGTGGCCTTGTTGGTGATGATGCTGCGCTAAGTAGTGAGGATAACATGATGAATTCATGGCTTATTTTTATGGGCGCAGGATTGGGTGGTGTTGCGCGTTACGGGGCATCCAATGCGATTCATTTGTTACTAGGACGTGCTTTCCCTTATGGCACATTATTTGTGAATGCGAGTGGCTCTTTTTTAATGGGCTTGCTCTTTGCCCTTATTCTGGGTCGCTTTGATGGCATGGGGCCTCAATTAAGATCGTTTTTATTAATAGGTTTTTTGGGGGGGTACACCACATTTTCTTCTTTTTCTATAGAAACACTGAATCTATTTGAAAGTGGGGCATGGTTCTACGCCCTACTCAATATCATAGGCAGTGTGACTTTATGTTTAACGCTAACATACCTTGGCATATTAGGAGGAAGGCAATGATGAAAACAATCGATGTCGTGATGGTGCGGGTTTATATTACTGAGTCAACACATCAGCTCAATATCATTATTAATTACTTGAAGACCGAGGCAAACATTCGAGGGCTAAGTGTTTTTCGAGCCATTAGTGGCTTTGGGGAGACGGGTGATCATACAACATCTTTCATGGATCTTTCATTAGATTTACCACTGGCCATTGAGTTTTTTGATAGTAAAAACAAGGTTGAACCTGCTTTAAAACACTTAAAAGAACTCGTCAAACCAGAACATATTGTGTTCTGGGATGCGAAGGTTAATGCTTAACATTTGTAAGCAAGCATCATTCATTAACAGCCGAACTCTCCAAGTTTTTACCCATTCTGCCTGAGGAAGCATCGGGAGTCGCCGATCTTCCACTATTACACGCGGATCCATTCGACCGATTTCTCATCATGCAGGCAAAATTACCTAATTACTGCCTTATTTTTTCTCTTCTGGCACCGGTTCTTTAGGCGTAATAATAAGCAATGTTGCATCATAAGTCTGTGCGCCCAGCATAATGGCATTAATGAGTCGCGCAATACTCACTTTGTAGAAGTTATTTTTTGATAAAGGATTTTCTCGAAAGGGATCTGCGACCACCACGCGTCGTCTTTTATCATCATAACCACACAGTACCACAAAATGCCCGCAGGCCAATCCTTGAATATCATCAAAAAATGATTCCCCTTCTTGAGTAAATAACTCGCGAGAGGTGCGGTATAGATAGGTTGAATTTAAGCCCGTTAAAATAGGAATATTTTTATTAAAATAGGAGCGGAGCATTTGCACATCAATGGTTTTAAAACGGATATCGCCTCCCAGTTCTAAAAACTCTTGATAGGCTTTACTTTCCGCCACTAAATTTTTCGCTTGTTTAAATTTGTCTTGGCTTTTTAATTTGACCAGCAAAACTTCTCGAGGTGCTTTGGATTGTTTGAACCAGGTGGGGTCGAAAAGATCCAATTGATTGACAAAAATGGTCGCATCAAATCCGTGCATTAAAGCATGCTTGCCCAGCAAGGGGCTCAGTGTGCCGCCAGAAATTGAGTGTTCTATGGTTTCTATGACTTCTTTTAATGAAATCGTGAGACCATAATAATGATAAATTGCATGTAAACTGGTGGGTCCACAGGTTTCATCATCAGGTTGGGTACGGATATTGAGCTCAATCATAATCGATTCCAAATGAATGCTTGTGGTTAATTATTCGGCAAATTAAGGAATTACTTTAGTGATTCAAAGCTAATAATTAAGGTCTCATTGCTTTTACTTAATATTCTCTTAAGATTAACCCGATAGAATCAACCGCTATAAACAAATAACTGATAAAGATCGGGTGCCCGATCCTAAGTGTAAGCGAACCCTATTCATCAAGTCGGAGTAATAATGCGAATACAAGACTTCAATGTAACACTAGAATTAAGAGATCGGATAAGAACGGATTTTAATGGTCCTCAAGATTATAGTGACTTGCGCGGCAAATGTTTAACGACCGAACCCATTGCTCATATTATTACAGACATTAGAAGCAAATTAGCCACTGTGGCTCAAACTGAAAAAAAAGAACAAGCGGCTTACTTAGTTCAACATGCCGTCGAAGCACAAAGACAACAGGATGAAATGGATCAATTGAGAGATAGCGAAATAGCTAGACAGCTCTCAATAAAACGACGTGAATTGGACTCTCAATTAATCCGTTGTCATAGTCAATTGGATGATGCGACCAATGAGGTTCGACGATTAGAAGCATTCCGTATTCAAATCAACATCGCTGCCACCACAAATAGATACACCACTCAGCACACCCATCCAAGCCAATTGAATCACCGCGGTAGAGTGCATGTTGCACCGGTCGGGCAGTTTCAACCATTATTTGCATCCCCACAATTGGAGTTAGCCCGTCAAATACAGCGTCAGTTTCAAATAGAGGAATCTAAACTAAATACCGCAATTGCCAAATTAGTATATGAAGAAGAAAGTCTAGTATTACGTGGTCAAGAACGTAGATTACGTAATACTCTATCCTCTGCTTCCCTTGAAAGGGCTTTATCCCCTGCAAATGCTAGGGCACTTCAGACGAATATTAATGTAGCAAATAAAGCAATTGATGAAAATGTTAGCCAAAAAATTACTGAGGCTAAGGCCTTGTGTCATTCGGTTTTTTTAGACCAACTCCATTTTTTTATCACCGACATGAGATTAACACAAACGGAAGTGCTCGCTTTGGGCAATATAATGCTTAAAATGCAGCGATATAATGACGAGATAAAGCTGACTCTAGACCAAAATTCCGAGCTGCAAAAGGCCTTACAAGAGTACAATCAAGCACAGTTTGCACTTGAGGCGACCAACAGAACGCTGGAAACGAATAAGGACCTAATTAAAACATTAGGCACTGAGCAACAAGCTTTAAGCGCTCAAATGCCCCAGCTAAAAGTGCAAAAAGAGCAACAGGTAACCATCCGAAATCGATATACAAAATATACTGCGGTATCCTTCATTATCGCCTCAACCTTGGCAATGACTGGGTTTGCTTTAATGAGCGCAGGGATGGTATTGTTCCCGCCCGCTGTGCCTGCTGTTTTTGCAAGCGTTATGGCGTTGACACTCTTCAGTTTTCTCTGTGTAGCTGGTGTTGCGGCTATTCAAGCCTACCGTCAGCAATCAAAAATTGATAGCAATATTGCTAAAATGGGCAAAATCACACGCACTCTATGCAATATACAGGAAAATAGTCTGCAATTGGAAGGCAATCTGCCTCAACAAAAGGAGACGCTGAAGAACGCTGAGCAAAAATATCTTCAGTTAAATCGTAGCCTTCAAGAAACAGAGCGTAACGCAGAAACATTCCTCTGTGCTGCTAAGGCGATCGATTTGCCTGCGGCTGCTATCGTACGTCCCTCAGCACCACCAGAACCTAAAATGACCTCAGCTACCCCCATCAATCTGAATGGATTTTTTTATAATCCCAATGAAGCCGTGCTCCCCTCAGCACCACCCCCACCTTATGATGATCAACATCGTGCCAGTTGGACTGGTTAAAAAAGTCCAATTTGATTTTCATAAGCAGGCCGCATTAAATATCTAGAACATTTGTAGGTTGGGCCTCGGCCCAACAAGCGCTAGCTCCGTACTTAAACTCGTTGGGTCAGGGCCTAATGCTGCTGCCTTAAGCGTCTAGACCCAATAAAAGCCCGTCATTGCGAGCTTGCGAAGCAACCCAGGATTCGAAGCACTGCACTCTGGGTTGCTTCGCAAGCTTCTAACTAACTTCAGGCCCAGCTTGGGTTATAGAAGGCAGTGGGACTAATGAAAAACCAAGTTTTTGAGCTTT
>CANJHO010000107.1 GCA_947474165.1 Legionellaceae bacterium | reverse complement strand
TTTGCATCCGCTGCAATGGCTTTCACAACAGCGGTTATTGCCGTATCTTCGGTTAAATCAAAATAATGGGCTTTTGCGCTTTTCGCAGCCTGTGCAACATAACTATTTAAAAAATAAGGAAGACTTGATATCACCGCTGTAATATTGTGTTTCTCTATATAAGTTTGAGTGGCACGATTTTCTTTCACATCTAAAGCGATGGTTTTGATATTTGGCATAACATGCAACAAACGACTCACATCTGTCCCATTAAATGCCATATCTGCCAAATGCACTTGGTAGTCGTTACTAGCTGCTAATAAACAGGCAATTAAACTACCAATTTTACCCGCGCCTGTGATCATCACATTGTGCATCGCGCGAACCTCCAAAGCCATGACAAGTTTTATCGTACACTAAAAAAATAACGATTGGATAGGTTACCCAACATAAGCTTCACGAAAAGCGGGTATCTGTTGTAGTTCAACCAACAGTTTATCCGATCGCGTTGGGTGAATATGATGTGCTTTTTGTGCATACACTGTAGCCATGTCTTTATCCTTTAATGCCTCGTGTAATGTACTGGAGCGATAAAAACGAACCCCCATTATCTTTGATGTAGCGAAAAACCCTCGATATTTAAATCCTTCTTCATAGGTTTCTTTTAGTAATTTTTCAGCGCTTAAAACATGGTTACGAAATTCAACCGCCCTAGACAATGCAAAAGCTTCTGGCGAATTCATGTGTTTTTCAACGTAATCTTTAATCAGTTGGTAAACTTGACGACTAATCACTTCTATTGGCTGATTTTTTATTGCCAATTGATGTCTTACTAATACAATCTCAGCCAATAGTGCATTGGATTTTCGATCGTGACCCGAAGCACATAACAGGGCGGTATGAATATGATCATAATGATTGACCAATTCATTATAAAAATCATCTGTACTAAACTCACTGGGTTCATGTAACTCATGACTCGAAATAAAATCAATCGTATCTAGATAACCCAAGGTATCAATCACGCGTGCAAATTTAGTGGCTTTATTAAAATCCAAGGTATCGATATTACCTACCCTTAACTCCACGGTACGAAGCGTATAATCACGGCGTATTCTTTGATACCCACGTTCTTTTTTTTCCTGATGTTGATAGCCTATCTCAAGCTCTGCAAAACGTTTGATTAAAAAATTTTTACGCCATGATGAAAGAGCACTTTGATGACATAAAATAGGTTTCATTTTTTCCCTAACCAAAGTACACAACAAGATGACCTGCTCTTTTTCATCCCTGGTTTTCTGATAAGCACGCCAAAAGGCCCCATTAGATTTTGGTTTTAAATAAATACTGTCCATTGATTGATTCACAATGCGCATGACCGCTGTATATTTATCCATCGTAATACGACCATGATGCAACAATTGATTCAAAGCCTTTTGCACGGACAATTTAATGACCACAGATTCTTTCTCCGGCCGATGGAGAACAACATCCTGTGCCACCCTTTTTTTAGCAAGATAAATAGCCCGCTCAATCGTTTGAGTTAGCAATCGATGACCAATCACTTCATCCCATCGCGGGCCATATAAGGCATGGGAGAGCTTGTTTTTTCTATTATCCAAGCCCTCACCAAAAGCGAGCACCAGCGTTTGCTGAGGAATTGTATTTTTTATATGCTTACCAGAAGCACTGGTATCAAAATAATCCGTTGGTAAATTATCATAGATCCCACTGTCAATAAATTTTTGTTTTTTGCCATCAACCGCTATCTCAACTGGTTCAAAAATAACAGGAATTGAGGAGGAGGCCCTACATGCCAAAGCGATGTCTACATCGGGAGTTAAATCCTCATTAAAAATTTGAAGTTCACCATGCGGGAATTTAACTGCAGGAATAATTAATCGTTTAAATGCATGAGGAAATAGACGATTTAGCACACCTAAATCACCAAAGGTAATGCTGTTGGATTGAACCTCAAACTTATGAAGTAAGGCTTTAAAATCAGGGTGCTGACTTGCTATATCTTGAGGGGATTCTAATTGTGTGAGAAAGGATGCAACGCGTTCTATCAGTAATGTGCGGATAAATTGCTCTAGCGGACTCCCGTCCTTTGTAAGAAAACTAACCCCTGGTTTATTTCTAAAAAAAAATGAACCAACCCCCTTTCCTATTAACTTTTTAAAATTCGTTGTCAATAAGGCATTCCGAAGCACGCTTGTAGGAACGCCAATGGCCATGAATGCAGCGGTGATTGCACCAGCCGATGAACCAGAAAATGCTTTAACCCCAGCCAAAAGACCTGTGTCTTCCATGGCTTTATAGGCACCAGGATAAACAGCGCCTTTTGCACCTCCCCCACTACAAACAATTCGAAGAATTTTTTGATCTTGTGCCATTTTTAATTTTTTAAGTTTTTCTGATAAATCCTGTATAGACTCCATAAAAATCCTAAGTGACTAATGATATATAACCATATAGACCATGAATGGAGATTGTGTTAATTTTTTTTGAAAAATAGAAATTGTAAAAAACTTGACCTTTTATCCCGACTCTACTATTGTCAGTAACATTTCCATGGGGTATGTCATGAATCAAACCGCTACCATCCATATTTCAACTCATTTGAATAATCGTGTGCTGCACTATTTATTTTTAGCACGAGTTTTTTTTGCAGGCCTTTTAATTCCTTTCGGATTTGCCCCCTTTCATTTCCCTGGCTTAACCATTTTAGGCATTGCCCTGTTGTTCGCCGAATTACAACGCCAAACAGGTCAACGCGCTTTTTTGACAGGCTTTGTTTTTGGCTTAAGCTTTTTTGGTTTTGGTGTCTCTTGGGTTTATGTGAGTATTCATGTCTATGGGCATCTTAACGCCATCACATCAGGACTCATCACCTTGTTGTTTGTTATCTACTTGGCACTTTATCCTGCGGTAGTGACCCTACTTTATACAAAACTGGCTGTTAAGCAATCCCGGCTCATCTCCTGTTGTCTTTTTAGTGCCTGTTGGTGTTTGGGCGAGTATTTTCGTTCAACGTTAATGGGCGGATTTCCTTGGCTGCTCCTGGGCTTTGGACAAATCGATACGCCACTTCAACATTTACTACCCATTGTGGGTCTTTATGGTGTTGGTTTTTTAACCTGCTTATCAGCATCTTTTTTAGTCATAAGCGCCCAATCAACCAAAAAAAATCGCATCTTATGGTTATCTTCTTTTATAGGGATCTTGCTCATCCCCTCGGTCTTAAATCACCAACAATGGTCTACTGTCAGTGAAAAACCTTTTTCTGTGGGTGTTATTCAGGCGAATTTATCCATGCGAGATAAATGGGATGAATCGCTATTTTGGCAGCTATTAGAGAACTACAAAAAAGGCATTGATCAATTGATAGGGAAAAAAAATCTGATTGTCATGCCCGAATCCGCTATTCCTTTGCCAGTCAATTATGTCACTGACTTTCTTGACAAAATAAATGAAAAAGCAACGCGAACGACCAGTTCAATTTTGCTAGGAATTCCCCAACAGACCGCTGAGGAAGAACCTTATTTTTATAACTCCGTCATTACCCTTGGAGCTGGAAAAGGTGATTATTTAAAACAACACCTGGTACCTTTTGGCGAATTTATCCCACTGCCCTTCGAAAAACTAGTGCACTGGTTAGCCCTGCCCGTGGCCAATCTTAAGCCTGGGAAGAAAAATCAACCATTGATTCAAATCAACAATCACGCGATAGCCACTCTTATTTGTTATGAGTTAGCCTATCCTGAACTGCTTCGTCAACAACTGCCTGAAGCTGAATGGATTGTCTCTGTGAGTGATGATGGTTGGTTTGGCCATTCACTGGCGATGTACCAACAACTTCAAATGGCACAAGTCTTATCGCTACAAACGAGTCGCTATCAAGTCGTTGCCAATAATGATGGGCTCTCCTCGATTGTTGATACCAAAGGCCATATTACAGCCTCATTAAAGGCCTTTAGTTCCGGTATATTAGAGTCCAACATTTATCCCGCCACCGGATTCACACCCTGGGTATATTGGGGCGATAAGCCCGCCTTGTTGTTTGCATTATTGATTATCTTATTCGCTGAGCTCCCGATCCGCATCAAAGCTATTGCTGCGAAGCAGAAGAGGCGCTATCCTTATCAACCCAATTAAATTTTGTATATTACACTATGGATATTAGCTATTTACCGCAAAAAATTGAAGAACAGGCCCAGCAGTATTGGCTTAAAAAACAATCTTTTAACGTGACTGAAGATCTAAATAAAGAAAAATTCTTTTGCCTGTCTATGTTTCCCTATCCCAGTGGATCCTTGCACATGGGACATGTTAGGAATTACACCTTAGGCGATGTCATTGCCCGCTATCAACGGGCCCTGGGTAAAAATGTATTGCAACCCATCGGTTGGGATGCTTTTGGTTTACCCGCTGAAAATGCAGCGATTAAGCATAAAATTCCTCCTGCCGTCTGGACCAAGCAAAACATTGCAGCGATGAAGGCGCAATTTTTAAGGCTAGGCAATGCATATGATTGGCGACGCGAACTCACCACCTGTGATCCTGATTATTATCGATGGGAGCAATGGTTTTTTATTAAACTTTTTGAAAAAGGCTTGGTTTACAAAAAAAATGCCGTCGTCAACTGGGATCCCGTTGATCAAACCGTGCTGGCCAATGAACAAGTTGTCGATGGACGGGGCTGGCGATCCGGTGCGTTGGTCGAGCGTAAGGAAATTTCACAGTGGTTTATTAAAATCACAGCGTATGCTGACGAATTGCTCACTGGATTGGACACACTGGACGGATGGCCTGCACAAGTTAAACAAATGCAAAGAAATTGGATTGGACGCTCTGAAGGCAGTGAAATTTATTTTAAGATCGAGGACATTGCCACACGCCTAAAAATTTATACGACACGCCCCGATACCCTAATGGGGGCCACCTATTTGGCCGTAGCACCTGACCACCCGCTTGCAAAACAAGCGGCCGTTCATCATCCCAAAGTCAATGATTTCATCAATAGCTGCCAGGGTGTGCGCATGGCGGAAGCCGATCTGGCCACCATGGAAAAACGGGGGATTGACACGGGCTTGACCGCAATTCACCCTATCAGTGGTAAAAAATTACCCGTGTGGGTCGCTAATTTTGTGTTGATGCAATATGGTTTTGGTGCGGTGATGGCTGTGCCTGCTCACGATCAAAGGGATTGGGAGTTTGCTCAAAAATATAAATTACCCATTAATCCAGTCATTCAACCCAACAACGACCAACCCCATGATTTTCTAAAATCCGCTTTTACTGCTGAAGGAACATTAATCAACTCCGGTCAATTTGATGGCTTATCTTCTCAAGATGCAAGCAAAGCCATCACTGCTTTTTTGAAAAAAAATGATGCCGGTAAACCAAAAGTCAATTATCGCCTACGTGACTGGGGTGTATCACGACAACGCTATTGGGGAACGCCCATTCCCATGATCATCTGTGAAGAATGCGGCATCGTGCCTGTCCCAGAAAAAGACTTGCCCGTTATCTTACCCGAGCAGATAGAATTAACAGGCAGTGGTTCCCCATTGGCCCAGTGCAACGCATTTATCCATACGACTTGCCCCAAATGCGGGCAAGATGCCCATCGTGAATCGGATACCTTTGATACCTTTGTTGAATCCTCATGGTACTACGCACGTTTTGCCTGTAAAGGCCAAGATAAAGCGATGCTAGACGATAGAGCAAAATATTGGACCCCTGTGGATCAATATATAGGCGGCATCGAACATGCTGTCATGCATCTATTGTATGCCCGATTTTTCCATAAATTAATGCGCGATGAAGGATTGGTTAATTCTGATGAACCTTTTTTAGCCCTATTAAGTCAAGGCATGGTTTTAAAAGATGGACATAAAATGTCTAAATCATTGGGTAATATTGTTGATCCAAATCATTTAATCGATACCTATGGTGCTGATACTGCCCGCTTATTTGTTATGTTTGCAGCCCCTCCCGAACAATCATTAGAATGGTCTGATACCGCTGTAGAAGGATCCCACCGATTTTTGAAACGATTATGGGCGTTTTGTCAGCAAAACCAAAAGCTTTTCATCGATATGAATGATTTGTTTTTTGATGGAAATAACAACATCAATTGGCAAACTTGTAGCAATCGCTTAAAAAAATCACGCTTGGTTGTGCATCAAATTCTTTTACAAGCGAGTCATGACTATGAGCGTCATCAATTTAATACGGTTGTTTCAGGTTGTATGAAATTATTCAATGAACTCTCTGCTTATTCAATCGAGAATGAAGAAGACAAATACCTCCTCCATTCTGGGATGACTTATCTTCTCCAATTATTAGCACCCATCACCCCTCACATTTGTCATCATATTTGGCAACAACTTGGGTTTGAAAAAGTCATCATTGATGCCCCTTGGCCTAAATATGACAAAACAGCTTTAAAAACAGATGAGGTTGATTTTGTAGTACAAGTCAATGGGAAACTTCGGGCGCAATTTACTGCAAACAGTGACACCTCAGAAGCCCTATTGATTGAGATGGCAAAAGAACATGCCTCGCCTTTTTTGACTGGAAAATCTTTTGCTAAGTCGATTGTGGTACCCCACCGGCAACTCATTAACTTGGTTGTTCATTGAATGCGGGTTGATGCCCGCCTCATCCGCCCTACGGGCAGCTTCTCCCCCTGTTTGGTGCGAAGGGAATAATATTGAGGTTATTTAGGAGGCTAGCAAACATGCTAAAGTCAATCTGGACGATAAAAGTATACATTATTTTTTCTATCCTCCTAACAGGCTGTGGGTTTCACTTGCGTGGCGTAGTGAATAAAGAGTCTGTTCGATGGTTAAATAAGGTAGCCATCGTGATTCAGCAGGCCCATCAAGACTTGGAGCCGCTTTTAAAAGAGCAACTCAAAGCCTACAACATTGACATCATGGCGGATCCTGCATTGGCCGACTATTGGCTAATCATTGACAATGAAACCATGGAGCAAAATATTTCAAGCATTAGCTCCAGCACTACGCCACGCCAATACCAATTAATTTATACAGTACAGTTTAAATTACAACAAACAAAAGGTGTGGAAATCCTTCCTCTGAGTCGCGTTATTGTTACTCGACAAGTGACGATGAATAGTAATCGTATCCTCGGATCCAATGATGAAGCAGCGTTACAAAAAAATGAAATGCGCCGTGATGCGGCACTACAAATCATGTATCGTTTAAGCCGAATCTCAGCCAATACACCGCATCAAGCGCCCCAAAACAAGCGAAGACAACCCTATCATGCAGATTAAATCTCAGGCCTTATCGTCTCATTTGCAAAAAAAAATACAATCGCTTTATGTGGTGTTTGGCTCTTGCCATTACTTATTAAATGAGGCGGTGCTTCACATCAAAAAAGCTTGGCGCCTGCGAGGTGAAACAGATGAAATAATATGCGATATCAATAGTCCTACCGATTGGCAGAACCTCCTAGAAGAGGCCAATAGTTATTCTCTATTTTATGAGCAAGTCTTGTTGGATGTTCGTTTTGAAAAAAAAACAATCGATGCCCTTGGTAAAGAACAGTTAGGCACTTATTTAAAAAACATCAATCCCCAGTGTCTCATTATCCTGCAAGCACCCTCGGTACCACTGAAACAATTGCAATTTCTTTCAAATAATGAGCAGGTCATGCTGGTGCAAGCTTCACCATTAACAGGCCATGGCTTACAAAGTTGGATAATCGAACAATTAAAAATGCGATCCATCCAAACAGCCAGAGAGGCACCCGCGCTTATTTATCAATACACCCAAGGCAACATGCTGGCGGCCGCTCAATTGATTGAAAAATTAAGTCTCATTGCTTCTGAAACCAGGGCATTAACGCTTGAAGAGATTCAAGACCTGCTGATTGATCAATGTGAATATCAACTGTATGAGCTAGCGGATGCCTGTCTCACCGCCAATGCAGAAAAAGCGCTCCATCTTTTACGACAAGCGTGCAACAACCGCACAGAGCCCACCCTTATTTTATGGTTGCTAACCCAAGAAATTCGCCAATTGATTCAACTATCCTATCTGAGTCAACACAATGTGCCCTTCCAAACAGCCTGCAATCAACAAAAAATCTGGGCTCAACGCGCCCCGATGTATCAAAAAACCATGTCCCGCATACCAAGATCTAAGCTCTATCAACTATTACAGCATAGCAAACAATTGGATGAGCAAATTAAAACCAGCCAAAGCCTGCAGGTCTGGAATGGTTTTGAGCAGTTAGCCCTAGGGATTTGTGGTTTTCACTAGGGACTAGAATTCCTTGAACAGACTGATGGAGTCGGTTCCTCTGGCCCTTCCTCTATTGATGCAACCACAGCTGAGGCGACCATCGCCGATGCCACTGCCTGGGATACCGCCTCACCCAATGCCGCTTTTCTTCCCTGTTGCTTATGCTGACGATAAGCATGCTGGATCCTACTGGCCGCTTTTTCCATTCTCTCTTCACGCCGTTTCAACGCATCATGGCCTATTTTTAACCACGATATATCATTGCTCTCACCTGCTTCCAATTGCATTAAATGAGTTATATTCGCTGACGTGCTATGCAGTGGGACTGAATTTCCTGAAGAAAATGCGCTAGATAAGCCCTCATACTGGCCATAAGACAAAAGAGAAACATCCCTATCAAATGGATCTGATGCTTTATACAGCGCCTCAGAAAATAGGGTAAGCTGAATCCTGGCAGGACCCGTTGTGTAAACCACAGAATTTTTTATTAATTCATGTTGTAATTTTTCACGACTATCCGTTACTACTTGTTCATCATCGCCTTTTAGTAAGGTGAGCATTTTATTCCGTTGCTTTTCAGATAAAACTTTAGTATGAGACGTCTCCTCCATCGTTTCAAGTTGACTTAATTGAGAAGACATCCCGCTTCTTAACTGCGCGGCTATTTTACCTATCGCCAAGCCCTCACATACAGTTTCACAATAAATCTGATTATTGTCCGTAGCGCGAATAATTTCTTCACGCAGTTTGCGACTAAGAAATGGCATTCTACTGATCGCATCTAAAATCGTAAGGATACTGATGGTTGACGTTGTTGCGGGAGAAATTTGCAGAACAGCGTCTGTATAATGTCCATAAATTCTCCTATAACCGTGTGTTATTTTATCTATACAATCTGAAAAAGTTCCTACAGAAGTGCACGCTTGATGGATAGCGCGCTGTATTTTTCTGATATATTCTTGTGATGCGATGGGGTCAACCACAGAAATAATATCATTATTTAACAACGGTACAGCATACGTTGGAAAAGTGGCTTCACTTTGAACCACTGTGCTCCCAATATTCATGAGTATGGGTGCCTCTACTGGAATGGTTTTTGGTAATTTTCGAGTATCAATGTTCGTGTCAAAATCACTATAAGTCCCCAGCTGATAGACTGGTTTTAACCAACGGATCAAATCACTGGCTACGGCTAAATTCCCCCCCTGAGACAGATGACTCACCTCATCCTCATAGAGCGCAATCAGTTGATTTTCTTCTGGTGTTTCAGAGGCGGGAATAATATCAGTCCTAACATCAACAGGCGTAATACTATGTTGACGACAGAAGGCATTCATTTTCACTATGGCTGTTTCAGAGAGCAACTGACTGTCATAAATAAAATGAATCTCATCTCGCTTGTTCATTTCACGCAGATGAAGTATCCGCAGTTGGTTCTCTTGATTCAACCAAACCGGTGTTTTGCAAGGTAGTTGTCACTTTTTTTTATAAATTCATGCTGCAATTAACTGCTCAATTATCTCCTGTTTTTCAGGGTTCAAAGTCACGATGGTGATAGGCTCCCATTTTCTTGTGCTTCCGGACCATCTCATTGGATTTTTTT
>CANJHO010000106.1 GCA_947474165.1 Legionellaceae bacterium | reverse complement strand
TGGCTCGGGCTCGCCCACGCTCACGGGCTCGTATTAGATCGTGGTTTGTCCAAACTCCAGTTATTCGATCGTGATTGATATATCGCGCCTTTTTAACCGAGATCTAATCAGCCGCGGCGTGGTGGTCTTTGTTTTTCACGCGGAGCTTGCGAGCATGTAAAACGAAGACTACCATGACAGGCCCCCGACACGCCGTGGCTGATTAGGACTTGGCGGAATGTGGGTAATGGTAAGGGTCCATATATGCCAACAGCCCCTATTAATTGATATAGGTTCAAAAGTATAACGCATAACGTCATATAACGCATTGCGTTATATGACGTTATGCGTTATACTTGAGACAGTGATAATAAAAATGGCGTGGCGGCATGATTAAAAATTTTCGCTGTAAAGAAACAAAAAAAATATTTGATGGTACGGTGTCTCGTAAATTTCCGCAAACTATACAACAACGTGTCAGAAGAAAATTGAGAATGTTAAATAACGCAAGAGTACTTGATGACTTAAGGATACCGCCCAGTAACCATTTAGAAAAACTAGTTGGCGATAGGTTAGGGCAATACAGTATTAAGATAAACGATCAGTGGCGCCTATGTTTTGTTTGGCAAGAGGGCATTGTAATTGACATTGAAATAGTCGATTACCATTAGGAGTAAATGATAATGAACTTAAAAAATATCCACCCAGGTGAGATCTTACTTGAGGAGTTTTTGCTTCCAATGAATATTAGCCAGAACAAACTGGGAAATGATATTGGCGTATCACCTCGGCGCATTAATGAAATTGTTCATGGGAAGCGCTCGGTTACTGCAGATACGGATTTGAGATTATCCCGTGCTTTAGGTACGTCTGAGGGTTTTTGGTTGGGGTTACAGGCTGATTATGATTTGGAAGAAAAGAAAGCCAGTCTTAAAAGTAAAT
Source organism: Legionellaceae bacterium (assembly GCA_947474165.1). Taxonomy (GTDB): domain Bacteria; phylum Pseudomonadota; class Gammaproteobacteria; order Legionellales; family Legionellaceae; genus CANJHO01. Next base: position 8,949 of record CANJHO010000106.1, on the reverse strand, counting down.
TAGAAAAAATTAAATCTTTGGTTTCTCATGATAAGGCTCAACACACCTTGAGCGCCAGTGTGCCTCCCTAGTGCCTCACAATCCTTTAGGGGGCCTACGCATTAAATTTTGTACCGCTTCTTTCGCATTGATCTCGCCTTGTAATAAGGCATTAACCTGTTTACAGATGGGCATGTCAACGTGATGCTGGGTGGCTAGTGCACAGATTTGGGCTGCATTATATTTACCCTCGACCACCTGGCCTATGTGTTTTTCTGCGTCAAGGAGTGGGATGCCTTGGCCTAGTTGTAAACCAAAACGGCGGTTTCGAGATTGATCATCGGTGCACGTTAGCACGAGATCGCCAATGCCTGCGAGACCCATAAAGGTTTCTTGATGAGCCCCTAAACTCAAGCCCAAGCGACTCATTTCTGCAAGCCCTCTGGTGATTAAGGCAGCTTTCGCATTGGATCCAAAATTTAAACCATCACTAATGCCACAGGCAATGGCTAATACATTTTTAACAGCCCCACAAAGTTGGACGCCAATGATGTCTTCTGTGAGATAAACACGCATGTTGGCGTGATGGAAAAAGGTTTGTAGTGCTGTTAGAAAGGAAGCATCATGGCTGGCTAGAACGAGTGCTGTGGGCAAGCCTTGAGCCACTTCACGGGCAAAGGAGGGCCCTGAAATCACAGCAACAGGGTAGGAAGCACCCCATTTTTCTAAGACCAATTGACTTAAGAGTAAATGTGTCTTGGGATCAATTCCCTTGGTTAGCCAGGCCAGGCCCGTGCTTGGTTTTTTAAGTTGGTTTAACACGCTTGAAAAAGCATGCGAGGGCACCGCCATTATCACGTAATCACAGTCGGTTACACATGCATTGAGATCGGCTGTGGGCGTGAGGGTGGGGGGAAAGGGTAGGTCAGGTAAATAGCGTTGATTGACGCGGTTTTTGTGCATGTCGCTGACATGTTGGGCGTCATGAGCCCACAAGCGAACCGCATAACCTTGCGTTGCCAAATGAATGGCCACAGCCGTTCCCCAAGAACCCGCACCGATGATGGCAATGGTTGACATGATTATTAAAAAACACCCATATAATCGCTTTTACCTATTTCAATTCCTTTGTATCGTAGAATGTCATAGGCCGTCGTGATGTGAAAGAAAAATTGGGGTAGCCCATAATGTAGTAAATAATGCTGGCCTTTAAAGTGCTTCTCTTTAGGCGTGCCAGGTCGAGTGATAATATCGCGTGTTTCACTTCCATCGATTAATGCAGGCGAAACACTGGATAGAAAGTCGCATGTTTTAATCAATCGGGCTTGCAATGCTTTAAAATTGGTTTCATTGTCTTCATAAGCGGGGACCTCAATGTTTGCTAATCGCGCCGTGACCCCTTTGGCAAAGTCTGAGGCGATTTGTACTTGACGGGTTAAATTGAACATATTTGGGAATAGGCTCGCCTCAAGTAGGGTGCTGGGATCAATGTCATTGTTTTGAGCGTGGACTTCTGCTTTTTCTAAAATAGTGGTTAAACTATTTAATAGTTGCGTGAAAACCGGTACAGATGCACTGTACATGGAAAGGGTCATGGCGAGGTCCTCTAAGTTAGGCGATCGATAGTTAGTCGCTGGCGCGTAATTGATTTTCACGCCGTTCCTACGTCCCGCGGCTTGTCCGCGTGATCCAGAGATCTCGCGCTGACATTAGATCTCTGGATCACGCGGACAAGCCGCGGGGCGTCGATTTAGGCGGTAAAATGAGTTTCGCGCCAGCGACTAGTTAATCCAACATGCCGCACCGGCATCTTTTTTATTCAAGTTTCATTTAAAAAATACCGTGGTGCGGCAGGTCGGTTTAATGTTGTTTTGCTGTTGTTTTAGCCGTTTCGCTTTTTTGTTTTTCCTCTAATTGCTGCATATAGATGGCATCAAAATTAATCGGGGCCAATACCAATTGGGGGAAGCTGCCACGAAGGACCTCAGCCGTAATGGCTTCACGCGCATAAGGGAATAGGATGCTTGGGCAGAAACTACCGAGTAGGTGATCCAATTGGGTGGATGCAGCCCCTTGAATGGTAAAAATACCTGCTTGTTGAATTTCAACCAAGAATGCCGTTGCGTTTTGATTTTTTACCGTTGCAGTGACGCTTAAGACGACCTCATAAATTCCCTCTTCCAATAGATGATGTTGGGTATTTAAATCCAATGACAATTCGGGTTCCCAACGCTGTTGAAAAATGGCTGGCGTGTTGGTGGTTTCGAAAGATAAACCTTTCACATAGATCCGTTGAATCATAAATTGTGTTTCAGGCGCATTTTGTTCGGTTTCTACTGGTTTAGTCATGTTGTTATCCATATTAAATGTTAAATATTATTTACCCTTCACCAATGGCAAACTAGCGGCTTGCCAGGCGGTGATACCGCCAGCCAAGGTCATGGGTGAGGTAAATCCTTGCTCACGTAACTTTGTTGCCATTGTTGCTGATTGTAAACCGCGTGCACAAACAAGAATCAATGGTTTTGATTTGTATTTTTCCATTCGTTTTTGGTTAAAATCATCCGAAGGGACACAGATGGCCCCGATAATATGACCTGCCCTAAAGGTTTCAGGATCGCGTAAATCAATGACCACTGCTTGCTCATGATTGATGAGTTCAATCGCGGCTGTTGGGGAGAGCGATTTGGCTTGTTTTCTTTGAGTGAGTAATTCACTAATAAAAATCAATAGGAGAATACTGACAAAGGCCAGACAAAGTGCCCAATGATTTAATATAAACTGACCTGCTTGTCCCATAAAATACCTAATGTTGGTTGAAAATATGGCGAATTATCCCGAGATTGTGATGACAACGCAAGCCATTTCTTATCCGCTTCCTAAGGCTTTTTAACAGGGTATCCGGAGGCCGCCCATTCCATAATTCCCCCATCGATGGAATATACTTCTTTATAGCCTAAATCCAGTAAGGTGCTGGCTGCTTGTAAGGAACGCACGCCACCCCGGCAATGTAAATAAAGGGGACAGCTGAGATCGGGTACTTTGGCAGGCATCAGATTGATGACCTCATCTTTGGGAATATGCAAGGCACCAGGAATGTGTTGTTCTTGCCATTCATTGTCCTCGCGCACATCAATAATACAAAGATCTGGACTATGATCAAGGCGTTTTTTTAACTCGTGAACCGTGATGGTGTTGATGTTATGGTCGGTCATAGTGTTTTTCTCCTAGGGTGCTTCGGGTTAGGGTGGAATGGTGGATAAACCAATAGATGGCCGCGGTAATAATGCCACCAATTAAGGTCGCAAAGGCCCATGTTGTAGCAGAAACCAAAGCAGGTCGAAGGCCTAATCGATTAAGGCTCGCGGCATCACGTGCCACAGCCCCTGCAAACAAAATATTCAGGATGATATGGATGAATTGCGATAACATCTGGATAGTTTGAATTTGCGCGCCATATAGTGGCCCTAATGCACTTAGCATGGGTTTTAGATCCTTATTCCCAGTATCTCTACCTATTCTAACTGAATCTACGGTAATATCGAGAGATGAATTAATTTAGAGATTCCTATGCCATCGATCGATAGCCCCGTACCCCATTTAACCACTGCGCACTCAGGCCCATTGCACCCGGTAGAAGCGATTATATTAAATAAAGTTGCAAGGATCGAGGGTTGGTTTCGGCAGCAATGGCTAGAAACGCCGCCGCCCATCACCTCATCTGTTGATTTGCGTCATGCGGGTTATAAACTGGCGCCTGTGGATACCAATTTATTTCCAGCGGGTTTTAATAATCTGAATCGTGAATTTCTACCCTTGTGCATTCAAGCCGCACAATCGGTGTTGGTTGATAGTTTTCCTACGTGCCTTAAAATATTACTGATTCCAGAAAGTCACACGCGCAATGCATTTTATATCCAAAGTTTGAGTATTTTGCGAACCATATTTTCAAAAGCAGGCTTTATCGTTCGTATTGGAAGCCTTGACCCCAATCTAACCAGTCCCACGGAATTCAAGGGACATCTAGGGGAAAGTGTTTTAATTGAACCGCTACAGCGTATTAAGGACAGGGTCGGTTTGGCTGATTTTAATCCGTGTTTACTGCTATTGAACAATGATCTCTCAACAGGCATTCCTGAGATACTGCAAGGGCTGCAACAGCCTATTCGCCCGATGACCGAGTTGGGTTGGGCTTCTAGACTTAAATCTCAGCATTTTCATCAGTATCAAGCGGTGGCCTCTGAATTTGCCGCCTTGGTTGACATGGATCCTTGGTTAATTAACCCGCTTTTTAATGCCGTTGATGGGATTGATTTCATGGCTCAAGCAGGCCTTGATGCGTTGGCAGAAACAGCGGATAAATTACTCGTTGCCATTCGTGAAAAATATGCGGCTTATGCTATCAAAGACAGGCCTTTTATTGCTGTGAAAGCGGATAATGGCACCTATGGCATGAGTGTGATGATGGTGCATGACGGCGCCCAATTACTTCAACTGAATCGCAAACAGCGCACGCGGATGGCTTCTAGTAAGGGGAGTCAAACCGTGAGTCGGGTGATGCTTCAGGAGGGAGTTTATAGTTTTGAAACGATGCCCGATGGGGCCGTTGCTGAGCCTGTGGTTTATATGATTGGTCCTTATGTGGTGGGTGGCTTTTATAGGGTCCATCAAGGCCGTGGCATCGATGAAAACCTGAATGCGCCGGGGATGCATTTTGAACCATTGGCGTTCGCCCATGCGTGCAATGTGCCCTGTGAAGAGCTGCAAGTTGCAGACTCTCCTAATCGTTTTTATGCTTATGGTGTGATTGCACGTCTAGCAGCCCTTGCGGCAGCCCGTGAGGCCCGAGCCCTTGGCGGTGTCGCATGAAGCTTGCCATTTTGATGGATCCGCTCGCAACGTTAAAGCCTTATAAAGATTCTACGGTGGGCATGATAAAAAGCGCTCAAAAGTTGGGTTGGTCATGTGTCTATTTTACACAGCAGGATCTATTTTGCCAGCAAGGCCAGGCTTATGCGAATGTCTCTCAGATCAAGATTAAGGATGATTTAAAACCCAATTGGGCTGATGAGACACCGCTCGGGGTTCATCCCTTAACCGCTTTTGATATTATCTTAATGCGCAAGGATCCACCTTTTGATATGGAGTATATTTATGCGACCTATGCCTTAGAGCTCGCAGAAAAAGCAGGCGTGTTAGTGGCGAATAAGCCCCAAAGTTTGCGGGATGCCAATGAAAAGTTTTTTACTTTAAATTTTCCTCAATGCTGCCCGACAACCTTGGTTAGTCGAGATAAAAGCAGGTTGCGTGAATTTTGGAAACAACATCAAAATGTCATTTTTAAGCCCCTAGAGGGCATGGGGGGACGTGCTGTATTTCATGTGGATGAGACAGCCCGTAATTTGTCCGTGATTTTAGAGGTATTAACGCATGGGGAAAGTGTCAGTATTATGGCACAAGCCTATATCCCTGAGATCAGTACCTTAGGCGATAAGCGCATTTTATTGATCAATGGGGAGCCCGTGCCGTATGGTTTGGCCCGTATTCCATCGCCTGGCGAATTACGGGGTAATTTGGCTGCTGGTGCCTCGGGGAAGGTGGTTGAATTGACCGATAGAGACCGTTGGATCTGCAAAGAAATTTCACCTACCCTGAAAGCCAAAGGGTTATATTTTGTAGGGATAGACGTGATAGGGGATTACTTGACTGAGATCAACGTCACAAGCCCCACCTGCCTTCGTGAAATTGCTGCCGAAACAGGCTTGGATATCGCGGGTGATTATTTAAGCGGCCTTGCAAATCTATTATTATTGTCAGGGTAGTGAAGAATGCTTGCCCATTCATGGTAATCAAGCCCTGTACGGCGCATCCGTTTGTCATCTAGGGCAAAGCCTAGCGGATGAATTAAATGCAACTGCGCGCCACTATTGGCACACAGCCTGATGATATTCTCTCTGTTGGGCGGTATTTCAGGATTAATATCTAAAAACGATACCAATTTTCCCCATATTGAGACCCATGTTGGTGTGAGTATCAGATACATTAGTGTTGTTTGTTATTCCATAATAAGTGTTAGAGTAATTTGCCCCGTTGTTATCACTGGCGCCAGATGAATTAAAACTAAAGTGCATATATCTATATTCTGCCATGAACGACCAATTCCTGTTAAATTTATACTCAAACCCTGTGCCGGCATTAAGGCCTATGTTCCAGGAACTTCGGGAACCGGTAGTTTCTGTTGTGTAAGGCTGGTAGAAATCCCCCTCTGTCGCCCCAAGCAAACCATACATCAAAATATTTGGTTTGATAAGTATCCCAGCACGTCCAATAAGAGAGATCATGGTAACCAGTGCACTCTCAGATCTTACCAAAATATCACCTGGAAATTGCAGAGTGGTTGTGCTGTTATTTACACTTGTCGTTGAAACGGAAGTGCTTGATGGGATGGATCCGCTTGACTTCTGATCAAATTTACTGAAAAAAGCACCTTCCAACTGAGCTCCAAGCAAATAAAGAGAGTTTCTCTTATGAAAGTTATACCCTACAAACAAATCAGACGAGGCTCCTTTTGTCTTGCCTGTCAGATACCCGGAATAGGCTAAATTAAGCTGATATAGGCGAGCATTAGTTGCTGGAGGAGGAGTAGCAGTATTCGTAATAATGATTGTATTTGCGTTGGAACCATTGAGTGAGGCGCTCGTATTTCCAGCCCCCCCGCCGAAGTAAACGCCCCAATAAGGACCAGCCCAAAGTTCCGTCGCCTCTTTCTCTGGCATATTTCTGGCGGATGTACTGGTTGTTGTGCACAACAAAGTTAATGCCGCCCCGATTATTGTTGTATAAAGAAGTGATTTGCCCTTATTTTTGCTCATTCTATCTTATCCTTGATAACATTAAAATTCACTCTTGTTTTGTGATAAGGTCAGCCTAACCACATTACTTGATGCTTTATCCTGCATTTCTAAGCATATCATCTGATGAAGAAACGATATAAATCTTCGAGGAAGTTAACTAAATGTTCCCGTGGCGCCTTTTTTAATTTATGGGCAAGAACGGTAGAAGTGCAATATTGGGGCTCTTGCAAAATTTAATTAACATTATCGAAGATGTCCAGCAGAAAAAAAATAATATCAACCTACTCGCAATTGATCAAGAACAATTTGTAACAGTGCAGTAGCGATTTAGAAATGTCCCCATTGGGTCTCACTGAAACTAATCTTTAAGGGGGTGAATGACACGAGGATGAGGACATGAGCTTAGAGGAATTTTTAACCATGAGTACAAAAGAATTAAATCGCTTATCGGTAACGGTGAACTTAAAAAAACCTAGAAAACCTTTGATTTCAGTGCAATAGGCCATTGTAGTAGGCTCTAACTGCTTTTTCTAGGATCATTTAAACCCTAGCTGCCGCCAGGCTTCAAAGAGCACAATGGCGACTGAATTCGATAAATTAAGGCTTCGGCTGGTGGGGATCATCGGAATGCGAATGGCCTCATAGCGCTCACGCATCAGAATCGGCAAGCCGCGGGTTTCTGGGCCGAACAGCAGCATGTCCTCATCTTGATACTGTTGATCGCTGTAGCGTTGCGTGGCTTTTGTGGAGCAAGCAAAGATGCGTCGCGTGGCATTTTTCTCCATAAAGGTTTCGGTGTCAGGGTAGTGAAGAATGCTTGCCCATTCATGGTAATCAAGCCCTGCACGGCGCATCCGTTTGTCATCTAGGGCAAAGCCTAGCGGATGAATTAAATGCAACTGCGCACCACTATTGGCACACAGCCTGATGATATTCCCTGTGTTGGGCGGTATTTCAGGCTGAAGGAGGGCTATGTGTATCATGTTTCGCCGTGGTGATAGGGAATTTTGAGGGGGTTCCATTTGCTGGTGTTTCTGTTAATAAGGGGTCGCCACTCTCTTCACCAACATACAGTGCGCCCGTGTCTTTTTGTTCGCCATTAATGAGGAAATTGCGATGTTGAAGGTAGGCATCACGGATAAAGGCATATTGATCCAAAGCCTCTTCGATGAAGCGATCAGTTTCTAGCATTTGTGAACGAAGGTCGATATAGCGTAGTCCTAATAATCCATATAGCACGTAGTTTGAATGAATATAAGGGTAGGGTGTAAATAAGGCATAATCAAACATCATGCCCATGCCATCACGAATGGTGCTCGGGCCAAGCAATGGGATCACAAAATAAGGAGACTTTTTATCGCCCCATTTAGCAAAGGTTAAGCCCATGTCATTGCTGTGGGGAGGTAAACTAAAGGTACTGGCGACATCCAAAATACCGGCTATCCCAAAGGTAGAGTTGATAATAAAACGCCAGGTGTCCTTGATGGCATAGTTCCCTTCAGCCTGCAGTAGATCATTTGCCACCGTGGGCAGCATGTTGACGTTGTTATAGGCATTATTGATCCCTGCACGGACAAATGAGGGGATAATGGTTTTATAGGCTATTGCTGGGGGTTTTAAGATGAATTTATCAAATACGCGATTGAATGCATGTGATTTGCGATTAAGAGACTCATAAGGATCGTCAGGATTAGTGCCTTTAGTGATACAGCCTAACAAGAGCAAACTGCATGCTATCGGGGTAAGTGCTGTGAATAAACGCATCATGAGTTCAGGTATGTTTGAAAGCGAATGCCCATGTTACACGAGAATTGACGTTTGAACAAAGTCCTATAAAAAAAGACAGCCGCTCTCCCTTTAATAATTTTTTAAAAAAAGAGCATTGACTCAGTTTTTAGTGATACTGTCGCGGAGTATGTTCCGCTTTGGGGAATATAACAGGGTCGCGTCTTGCCGTGCGACACGAAGTCGGTGTGCCGTAGCTAAGCTACATGAAAGATGGCGGTAGGCCCGCCGTAGTCTGCTTACAGGAGCCGGCTACAAACCACCTTAAGCTGCTGTTGTAAAGAGCAATGGTAGTGAGCATTAAGGAAAGTCAGCCAGAGCTGGCGAGGTA
>CANJHO010000105.1 GCA_947474165.1 Legionellaceae bacterium | reverse complement strand
ATCATCTGCCAGATGATATTATTAAGGAGGCGATCGCTCTGCTGAAACAGCTTTAATAAAAATATGCGCCCAAGGTGATTGCTTTGGGCTTTTTTGTCTCACGTCAATTAACCCGAGACGAGGTATGTAGATTAGTGTGGGACGTTACATCTACAGTCCGCTGCCAACCATTTTGTTTTGCATTTGCAATAATCTTATCAGTCTCATTTAATTGAGATTTATGCTGCTCAAGGTGTTTTTTAGATGTTCTAAAATGAGTACAAGTCAAAGAAGCATTTGCATGAGGGCATTTTTGTTGAGTTAAAGGCAAGGAGCATAGTCCATTAGGTAAGGCTTGAGTCATAATGTTTTGTTTTAGCCAACGTGCATCTAAATGATCATTAGATGCATTCATTTGTCCCTGTATATCTACCAGCCTATCTTGATAATCAACGAATGCAGCTTTCATGGTGCTATTATGAATATGGGCGTAGCGAGCTGTCATTTCTGGAGATTCATGCCCTAGATAATGCTGCACCATGACCTGAGGAACTCCTGAGTTTATCATTTGAGTACCAACAGTATGTCTAAATTGATGAGAACTAAATTTCCATATCATTCCGTTGCCATCGACAATATTTTTTTCCTGGGCTAATTTATTCAATGCACGATTAGATGCGCGATATTACAACAATTATCTAACGTTGACTACATTAACTACACTTATTGCCTACGGTCTGATTATCGAAATAATCAGACCTAACTCATCTGCAACTCACGCAGATTCAACTTGCAAGTACAACCACCAGTAAAATTTTAAATTCTCTTGGCTGGCTAAAGATTTTTTATTTCTCCATGAAAATTAAGTATATGTCTAATTTCTTTGTATAACTCAATCGCACCCGTGCTTACATTGCTTAATATAATAATTGTATAACTATTATCAGGTGACATTAAAAACATAGCTGATGCACCACTCGTACCTCCTGTATGGCCAAGTAACAACGGATCATTCCATACGGCGAATCCAAATATATTCCACGCCCCTGCAAAACCATGTTCAGTGAAGGTTGCATCTAATGAGTAATTGTCAATCTCTAATTTTTTGTCATAAGTCTTGGCGTTTAGTTTAATAACGTCCGATGACAAAATTTGCTGAGTTATGTTCGCATCAAGGAGTTTTTGCTTAATTAAAAACTGTGAGAATTTAAACAAATCATCTACTGTGGAGAATGCGCCTCCGGCTGCTGTACCGATAAATGGTGCGGAAAAATAATTATTTATCCAGTGGCATTCACCCTTAGAGCAAGAATAGTCATACCCAACCGCCCTGTTAGTAATCACCTCATCAAGAGCATAAATCCCTGTGTCATACATGCCTGCTTTATTAAAAACATTTTTATTTACATACTGGGAATATGATTGACCAGATATTATTTCAATCACTTTCCCCAATAATAAATAGCCACTGTTGCTGTAGGATTGGCTTGAACCGGGTTTGTATAACAGTTTCTTTTCCGATATTAATGGTTTGTAATCATTGGTTTGAATAAATAGACCTGAATCAGCGCCAAGTTTCCAGCGGTTATCATCCATGAAATTACCTAACCCAGATGTATGCGTCAACAGATGCGTAATAGTAATAAGGTTGCCATTTTCCATGGGTAACCATGAGCGCGATAAGTAATAAACCGAACTGTTCAGCGATAATTTTTTTTCTTGTATCAATTGAGCGATCGTTATTGATGTAAACAGCTTTCCCACTGAGCCTAAGTTAAATTTGGTATTAATCTTGTTTTTAACATCAAAGCTTCTATCTGCTTGTCCGCAAGCCTGCCTAAAAACCATTTCTCCCTTAATTGCGACAAGAGCAACACCCGAGAACTTTCCCGCATGACATAATGAGAGAAATGATTTTTCTAGTTTGTGAGGAACACTAAGATCTACCTTTTGATTTAAAGCTAAAACTTCTGTGTTAATAACAAATATCAACACAAAATAGATCAAGCCTGTTGTCTTTGTTAATCTCATGCTGCTATTAACTCCAAAATTTCGTTTGGCGTTGCATAATTTAGTGATTTTCTCGGAAGGGAATTTAGACGATATTCAATGTCTTTCATCATAATGATTGACAGCGCACTAAAAGCCCCTTCTCCGATGTTGATAGGAGGCTTTCAGTGCAATTGAGAGAGGAAAGACTAAAGATCGCGCCTAAGATGCAATCAACAATTTATTCACACGACTAATGAAATCAGCCGGATTATCTAATTGTCCGCCCTCTGCAAGAACGGCCTGCTCAAATAAAACATGAACCCACTCTGCAAAATGAAGATCATCTTGAATACCGTGTAATCGTTTAATCAGCGCATGTTCCGGATTTATTTCAAAAATTGGTTTACTATCTGGCAATTTTTGACCCGCTGATTGAAGAATTCGTTGCATTTCTAATCCCATATCTTGTTCATCCGCAACAATACAAGCGGGTGAATCGGTTAGACGATGGGTTATCTGCACCTCTTTGATTCGATCACCAAGTACTTCTTTGATTTGCTTTAGCATGGTAGCGTAAGTTTTTTCTTGCGCTTTGACTTCCTTTATTTCTTCTTTATCATCCCCTAAATCCACCTTGCCTTTACTAATGGATTGTAATTTTTTTCCCTCAAACTCACTCAAATAACTGATCAACCACTCATCAATTCGATCACTCAATAATAAAACTTCAATGCCTTTTTTCTTAAAAATTTCTAAATGAGGACTGTGCTTGGCTGCATTGTAAGTTGAAGCAGTGATATAAAAAATTTTATCCTGACCTTCTTTCATTCTAGCCACATAATCAGCTAATGAAACTGTTTGTTTTTCAGAGTCATTGGTTGTTGATGCAAAGCGTAATAGTGGTGCAATGGCATCACGATTACCTGCATCTTCTACAGGCCCTTCCTTTAGTGCCAAACCAAATTCATCCCAGAAACGTTGGTAAGTATCGTCTTTTTCCTGACTCATTTTCTCAAGCATGGTCAGAACACGTTTCGTACATGCTGAACGAATGCTGTCAACTTGCTTATTATCTTGAAGTATTTCACGTGAAATATTTAAGGGTAAATCACTTGCATCAACAATTCCCTTAACAAAACGCAAGTATCTAGGTAAAAATTGAATCGCATCATCCATAATAAACACACGTTTCACATAAAGCTTTAAGCCGTGTTTCACTTCTTGCTGCCATAAATCAAAAGAGGCATGACTGGGTATATACAGTAAACTAATATAATCATGTTTCCCTTCCACATGATTGTGAGACCAAATTAATGGATCTTGAAAATCATGGGAAATATGTTTGTAGAGCGCTTTATAATCTTCATCTGTGATGTCTGCTTTTTGCATCGTCCACAATGCCGTTGCTTTATTAACGGTTTCAAATTCAACGGCTTTCTTTTTATCATCCGTCTCTGTTTTTTTCATCACAATGGGCCAGCAAATGTGATCGGAATATTTGCTAATAATGCTTCGTAAACGCCAATCACTTAAAAATTCATCTTCATCCTTTTTCAAATGAACAATGACTTGTGTTCCCCGGTCTTTTTTAGTTTCATGACCAATCGTGAATTCACCCTCACCATTAGACTCCCAAACAATGGCCTCTTCAGGGGTTAATCCGGCCCGCCTTGATTTTACGGTTACTTTGTCTGCCACGATAAAGGCTGAGTAAAAACCCACACCAAATTGACCAATTAATTGGGAGTCTTTGGCATTTTCACCTGACAAATGGCTAATAAATTCTTTTGTTCCTGATTTAGCGATGGTTCCTAAATTATCAACAGCCTCATCCCAATTTAATCCAATCCCATTATCAGAAATTGTAACCGTTTTAAGTTTTTCATTGAATTCAATGCTAATCTTCAAATCAGGATCGCTCTCATATAAAGATCCATTGGCAAGCGCTAAAAATCGTAATTTATCCAGCGCATCTGAGGCGTTTGAAATTAATTCGCGTAAAAATATTTCTTTATTACTATAAAGTGAATGAACAACGAGATGTAACATCTGTTTTACTTCGGTTTGAAATCCCATGGTTTGTTGTTTGCTGACCATTTATAAAATCTCCTGTAAGGCAGTGGTTAAATTGATAACTAACATATGAGGATGAAGTTTAAAATTTCAAGGGGTTAATTTTAGGCGGCATCATATAAATAGTAACCTGATTACTGGTATTTCTAACCAGGCCTTTCTCATCCACCCGTTGAACAGAAAGAACATGTTTTCCCCGAAAAATAGGGGCCAGCGTAATGACAGTGCGGGCAATGGCTAATCCCATGGGTCTGCCATCCAAAATAACTTGTAGTTTATCGCCCTGCTTCAATGCTGGATTAACTGCAATTATCAACGACACAGAGCCCTCTGAATTACGAAGTGTTGCTTGATCTTCTGGTTGAACAATGGTTGTTTTCTCATCATTGGACAATGATTTAAGAACAGTCTTAGATTCAATAGGTAGATTAGATGAAACATTGCGCTGAAGTGAGACAAGTTTTATTTCTTCAGCGCCCTCGATCGGTTTATCGCTAAAATGCACGATGTTATGATTATCGGTCCATTTAAAGATTGAAGCGTGTATTACCGGGTTAATCACTAAAAGAACCCCTAAAACAAAACTGTGGATTTTCATGTGTGACCAACCCCCTACTTTCTAATTACTATAATAAAGTTCAAATTCATAGGGATGCACTAAACTACGAACCTGAGCAATATCTAATTCACGCAGTGAAATATAGCTATTGATAAAATCTCGGCTAAAAACATCTCCTTGCAGCAAAAACTCATGATCCTTTTGTAAACTCTCAACCGCCTGCTCCAATGAATTGGAAACTGTTGGAACATCCACCAACTCTTCTGGGGGTAAATCGTATAAATCTTTATCTATGGGCTGGCCGGGATGCATTTTTTTCTGAATACCATCAAGGCCTGCCATCATCATCGCTGCAAACGCAAGGTAAGGGTTTGCTGTAGGATCAGGAAAGCGAACTTCGATGCGTCGCGCTTTAGGACTGCTCACGTGGGGAATACGGATAGCTGCTGAACGATTACGCGCAGAATAGGCAAGCAAAACAGGCGCCTCAAAACCCGGAACCAAACGTTTATAACTATTGGTTGCAGGATTTGTGAATGCATTTAATGCGCGCGCATGATGAATAATACCACCGATATAATACAAGGCTGTTTCTGATAAACCCGCGTATTGGTCGCCTGCAAACAAGTTAACACCGTCCTTCACTAAGGATTGATGGCAATGCATCCCACTCCCATTGTCGCCTACCAAAGGTTTTGGCATAAAGGTGGCTGTTTTTCCATAATTATGAGCAACATTATGAACCACATATTTTAAAATTTGTAACTCATCAGCCTTTTTGGTTAGGCTATTAAAACGGGTGGCGACCTCACATTGATTGGCTGTCGCCACTTCATGGTGATGGGCTTCAACAACAATGCCTAAGGATTCTAAAGTCTGGCTGATCGCTGAGCGGATATCCTGTGATGAATCAACCGGTGGAACTGGAAAATACCCCCCTTTAACTCCCGGACGATGACCAATATTCCCCCCATCAATGCGCTTACCAGAATTCCACTGCGCCTCTTCTGAATCTATTGCATAAAAAGATCCACTCATGGTTGTTTCAAATCGTACATCATCAAAAATAAAAAACTCAGGTTCAGGACCAAATAGGGCTTGATCAGCAATGCCTGTTGATTGCAAATAGACTTCAGCACGCTCCGCAAGTGAACGGGGATCGCGGTCGTAACCTAACATGGTCTGCGGATCAACCACATTACAACGAACAAACAAAGTACTATCTTGATAAAAAGGATCGAGCAAAACGGCACTCAGATCGGGTTTCAATGCCAAGTCTGATTGGTGAATTTTTTGCCAACCTTTAAACGATGAACCATCGATCATTTTGCCATTTTCAATGAATTCATCATCAATAGATGAGATTGGAATTGTGATGTGTTGTTCTTTACCAATCGTGTCAGTAAACCGTAGATCAATAAATTTAGCATCATGCTCTTTTATCGCCGCGAATAACTTGTCTTTGCTCATTAATTTCTCCACACAGAATTCAAGTTTGCCAGTTTAACCCAAGTGACTTATTAAACCCAATAGATTACACTGTGAAAATGGCCTTAATATTTTTTAGTTGATGCGACAATTATGGGCGCCTACCTTTACCAAGCGCTAAAAAAATCGGGAAACACCTGTAAGGGCGTTATTGAAGCGGATTCGGAAAGGCATGCCCGTCAATTACTGCGTGAGAGGGATCTCATCCCAACGCAAATTCAAACTTTAAAAAAATCAGTTAGCTCGCATACCGCTGATAAGTTATCTGCAGAAGACTTATCTTTAATCACACGTCAACTCGCAACCCTCCTTGGAGCGGGGCTCCCTGTCGAAGAATCATTAAAAGGCGTAAGTGAACAAACAGAGAAAGATAAAACCCGTCAACTGATTATTGGGGTACGATCCAAGGTAATGGAGGGGTATGCGCTCGCTCAAGCCATGGCGGAATACCCTTCTGTATTCCCCGAAATCTATCGAGCAACCGTTGCGGCAGGTGAACAAACAGGACGCCTGGACTTGGTTTTGGAAAAACTTGCAGATTACACTGAAAATCAACAACAAATTGTACAAAAAATTCAACAAGCCCTGATTTATCCGGCCTTAATGATTCTTGTTTCAACCGCTATTATTAGTTTTCTGTTGGCGTTTGTTGTACCCAAAATCATTGAAGTATTTACCAGCAGCGGACAATCACTCCCTGAGATGACGCGCATCCTTGTGGAGATCAGCGCTTTTATTAAATCTTATGGCCTCTATTGCTTGGGCTTTTTTCTGGTCCTTCTCATCGCTTTTAAACGAAGTCTCTCAAACCCTAAAGTGCGCATGCTATGGCATCAAACCCTATTAAAACTCCCTATCATCGCCTATTTATTAAAAACAATTAATGTCGCGCGCTATATTCATACCTTCGGTATACTATTTGCAGCTGGCGTGAACGTCTTGGAAACAATGCAAGTGTCAGCCAGTCTTGTGACGAATTTAGTCATGAGACAGGCTTTTGATACCGCAGCGAGCCGTGTTAAAGAAGGCACCGGCATTAGTGTTGCCTTAAAAGACACTGGTTTTTTAAAACCAATGGCCATTCACCTGATAGCCAGTGGAGAAAAAAGTGGACAGCTTTCAGCCATGATGGAACGAGCAGCACAACATTTAGACAATGAAGTGAAACGGCTCATTGAAACAGCATTGTCTTTACTAGAGCCTCTAGTCATTCTATTCATGGGTGGTGTGGTACTTTTTATTGTAATGGCAACTTTGTTGCCTATTTTTTCTATGGAACAATTGGTCTCTTAGGATTAAATTGTCCTTCACTGAGGAGCAGGGTATGAATCAACAACGTGGATTTTCCTTGATTGAAATCATGGTGGTCGTCGTCATTTTGGGTATATTGGCATCGATTGTTGTTCCAAAAATAATCCACAGGCCGGATGAAGCCCGAATCGTTAAAGCAAAACAAGATGTATTAACGATACAAAATGCGCTTGATCTCTATCGACTGGATAATGGTGTTTATCCCACGACCGATCAAGGATTGAAAGCTTTGGTGGAAAAGCCAAGTAGCAATCCCATCCCCCATGATTGGAAGGCTTATCTTAAATCCATTCCCAAAGATCCCTGGAGTCGAGATTATCTCTATTTAAATCCAGGACAACATGGTGAAATTGACGTCTTTACCTATGGGGCAGCAGGGCAACCCGGCGGCACCGGCCTCAATGCTGAAATTGGTAATTGGGATGAAAAATAAAGCAGGTTTTACTCTCATTGAAATCCTTGTGGTGCTCTTAATCATCGGGATTACAGTTGGCTTTGCCTTGATTGCGTTTGGTGATTTCGGTAGTAAACGTCGAATTGTGGTTGCGACAGAGCAATTTGTGAATTATGTTAAATTCACGCAACAAATAGCGATATTGAAAACCAGTACATTGGGTATTCAATTTCACAACAATCAATATGATATCTTACAACTCGAATCTGCCAATCATTGGCAATCCATGCCCAAAAAAACTGTTTTTCATTCCCAACACTTTCCTGATAATGCTACCCTTCATCTAGAAACATCAGAGAAGGCAGGACCACAAATTATTATCAACGCCTCTGGTGACATGAGCCCTTTTAAACTAAATATTGGCTCAACGAACCAACCCCATATTGCTGTCATTATGGGTAAACAGGATGGGTCGCTCAGCTTACAATGGGTGGACGCCCCATGAAATCCAACAAAAGAGGGTTTACACTCATTGAAGTACTCCTAGCCTTGGCCGTTATTGCCATTGCGCTAACCGCCCTACTCAAAGCCACAAGCCAAGATGTGCAATACACCAATCGAATCAAAGAAAAATTGATTGGCCACTGGGTTGCCATGCAAGGCATAACAGCAATCCAATTGGGGGTCATCCCTGTGGGTATCAATCAAGAAATAACCGAAGCAACCACCATGCTGGGACAGCGCTGGTATTGGCGTGCAAAACTAACAGCCACCCCAATCGATAATACACAACAAATCACGATCACAGTCAGCAACCAACCCGCCGGTCCTTTTAGGGATCCCCTCATTGGATTTAGGATGATTAGATGAGAGCAAACCAGGGGTATACATTGCTTGAAATCATGGTGGCTTTGGCTGTATTTGCAATTCTTGCGACCATCACCGCAGCAACCATGGTTCATGCTTTTGATACCCGTGCACGCCTCAACATCCAAGCCGACCAATTAAATACCACCCAAGTCGCCCTTACTTTAATCGCAAGAGACATAGAGCAAATGGCTGAAAGACCCGTCATCGGCACTGAAATGCATTTATTTCCAGCATTCATCGGGGAACCAAAATCCATTGAATTTACCCGAGGAGGCGCGGTTAATCCCGGTGGTGTTGAGCGTCGAAGTACCTTAAAACGTGTGGCGTTGATTTGCAGTGGCTCAAAGTTAATTCGACGCACCTGGTTAACTTTAGATGCCCCAACGCGAAGCGCCTACCAAGATAAGCCCTTGTTAGAGTCACTTAAACATTGCTCCTTTGCCTATTTAAATCAGGCCCGACAAATGTTACCTGTTTGGCACCAGGCTGCAGCAACCGCGGTTGAACCACAAGAAATCCTACCCATGGCGATACAATTAAATATAACGACACAACAATGGGGAAATATGAGTCTTCTGTTTTCAGTTCCAGAGGCACTTTATGAAATCCATTAAACCCGCACTCAAACAACGCGGAAGCGCCCTACTCACCGCATTATTCATTATGACACTGGTAGCCATTTGTGCTACTGCGATGAGCCTGCGCCTACAACTTGATATTTATCGCACACGATTAAGCATTGGCAGCGATAAACTCTATTTGGCATCACAAGCCACCACATTTTGGGCCATTGGCATTCTATATGATCAAAAAACTGGACTTAATAGGATTAAAGTTGGTGGGGCATTAATCGATTTCCCTCCAAGCTTGGAAAACATATACCCTGATGTCATCACCAAGGGGCGTTTATATGATCTTCAGGCCGTATTTAACTTAAATAATTTATTAGATAAGAAATTTCAGCTCGTGTTTTTAAATCTACTAGAGCACGCCCTCCCTAAAATAGGGGCATCCGACCGTGAAAAACTCATGCGTGATATTATCTACGCAATGAGTCCTTATCAACCTGAGCACGGCGAAATCAATCAATTAAGTTTTTATTTGAAACAAGTTCCACCCTATTTGCCAGGGTTTCAATCGCTACATAGTCCCTCTGAGCTTCGAATAATACCCCATGTTAGCCCGATACTTTATCAAACCCTTCTGCCTTTTATAACGACCTTACCAGAGGTAACCCCCATCAACATCAATACAGCTTCAAATGCCCTCCTCATGTCGCTAGGGAATGGTTTAAACGAGAGAGAACTAAATGAATTGCTGCAAGCTCGGGGAACTAAAGGCTTTAAAAATATAAATGCCCTCAATGGGTTACTTGAAAAATTAAATATTCCTATGGATCAAATAACTTTAGAAAGCACCTATTACTTGGCCGTATCAACCACTTCATCAGAGGATCTTAATTTAACGCATTATAGTGTTCTAAAACGAATCAAAAATAAACAAGGCGATCGATTCATTCAAATCATTTCAGACAGTCTTAATACAGAGTAAGGCCAAGAACCTTTCTGATTGTAAAATCATGTTTTTTTATTTTGCAGCCTCGATTTTTTTCTGGTAAAGTTTCATCTTAATTTTTTTTATTAAGAAAAGGGCTTAAGAATGCTAAAAAGAATTGTTTTCATCTCTTTGT
>CANJHO010000104.1 GCA_947474165.1 Legionellaceae bacterium | reverse complement strand
CAAGCAAATCAACCCGATTAGATCTATCATTTTTGTGCTTTTTATTGCTTTCCGATTCCAACAAAGCCTCTATCGTTACCTTTGTTTGCAATAACTCAGACAAAAAACCTTCCAAAATATCAAAATTAGCTTTGTTTCTTAATAAATTTTTGATCGCCCAGTCGAAATGCACTAATTTGGTCATGATTAATCTCTGTTATAGGTTTAAAAATCTTGGAAGATATCTTCAGAGCTACATTGAAGGCAACGAGCGACGCAGATAACATCTCCTAAATCGCAATACATGCTTGTAAACTTATCATGTCCTAGTTGTTCTCTAACAATACGCCTAAGCTCATCATGCTGATCGTCTGTTTCTACATCAGGCGTAACAAGATAATATTGTGTTGGAATATAATCATCGAAATGACAGTTCATGCATTTGATAGGTGCAAACGCTAACATCTCTGGATCGATTGTGCTTTTTTCAATTTTAGAAAGCTGTATTTTTATTGGGTGCATCATCAATGTCTCGCCTGTTCCAACGCTGTTAAAGCCATATGTACATGCTCGCACAGACTATCCAATATGGTATGTGAATTATTGAATTTCTGATTTAATAAATTGGCCAGCAAGACCTCTATCCCTCTGAGCATCGTTTCTGGCTTTCGTAGCGGCAAGGGCAATTCATGTAATCCTTTAAAAAGAGACGCGCCGAGTTCTTGACCCAAATAATTCATTGCTCGATCCATGTCATCTGGAGCAATTGATGAAACAGAATAATGGATAGAACCACCTGCTGCTTCTGCTTGTTTAATCGCGCGTAGTCCTCCTGCTTTTGCAGCAGCCTCTATGTCGGCATAAAGAAAGGGGGCACTACCAGGAGAACTCAGTTCAATTAAATCAACGGAGGTGGAAACCACGCCCAATAAAAAAATTTTGGCTGTCGATAATAGATCGGCTTGTTGTGTGGGGTCGTTATTGACTAACACTTGTAATCGGAGCAACGCTTGTGTCATCACCGCATTCAGTTCGTCGGCATTTGAATTATTTTCTTGCATGTGATGTTTCTCTTATCAGGTTAACGTTTAATAGTTCATGGATGGCGTAGGTTAAAAAACTTTGTTTTTATCCCTGTAAATAAACTCGCGTAAGTTTCTTTGAGTCATTTCATCAGACGGCATATAAAGAAGTGCTTTTTCCCAGGCTGATTGAGCGCCTTTAAGGTCGTTTAGCGCAAGAAAAACACCGCCCAAATTGTTATAAGTTTCATTTAAATGAAAGTGGTCGCTTTCTGGGTAGTGAGAAATGGCCGTTTGGTAAGCCGTGAGCGCACCATGAAAGTCGCCCCGCTGTTTCAAATCGATGCCATGAATATAATGAGCGCGAGGGTGGTTTGGATGGAGTTTCAAACATTTTTTAAGTAAGGTTCGACCCTTTTTAGCATCAAAAAAACTATAAACAATCGCTTCACGACAAAGGACTTCCGC
This sequence comes from Legionellaceae bacterium, assembly GCA_947474165.1. Lineage (GTDB taxonomy): Bacteria > Pseudomonadota > Gammaproteobacteria > Legionellales > Legionellaceae > CANJHO01. The sequence continues at coordinate 8,974 of CANJHO010000104.1, read as the reverse complement.
CGTTTCACCGACCAGCGCTCTTGCTTGTTCAATCCATTGAAGCGCCTCTGCCATATCCCTGTCTTCTTCAGCCGCCGCCATGGCCATGGTTACTTCAACGATTATTTTTTTACAGCAAAATTTGTATTTTTTTCCAGAAGCACAGGAGCATAAATCATAACTGTCTGGAATAAAGTGTTTAAGTGAATCAATGTCTTCTTCACTCGCACCAACGTCGTGATGACCTAGGGTTGATGGAGACGGAAAACGCTCGCCAAACGATTTTTTTATAGGTGAAATCAAGCCTGCAAGATAAGGTGCGGGACGTGTTTCTAATACCATTGAATAGCCCGCTGCCGATGTTTTAAAAAATGGTTCGGCCGGGTCGCCGGAGGTTAAGAGAACACGAGAAGGCAGGCGGTCGTGCGCGACGCATTTCTTAAACAGATCATCGGCTACCTGCTGAGACATCTCTTTTTCAAGGATGTGATGGATTAAGATGAACGAGCTGGGTAAATGCATGACGATGTAAATATCAAGGTATTCATCCGCCACGCGCGCATCAAGGCGAAAAATAAGCCAGGCTTCGTTGTTATCAAAATCACGTGTTTCTAATCGTCTCATGCTAAATACCTTTTATTTAGTCTTATACCCATCGGTTCTTATTTATTTGCAGAAAGTCCCGAAAAACCATCAATATTCACAAATTATTCTTATCACAAAAAAGAGCTAAGTGACATTTTGGACATCATTATAAAAATGTGAGTTGTTAAAATGCACTTTAGTTTTGCTCCATTTTTTCACCGATACAAACATTACGATGCCTTAAATATAAATATAAAGTTGTTTTAGAAATATTTAATTGCTCAGCAATTTTTTTTACAGGAATGCTGCCATTTTTATATAAAGCCTCAGCTATCGTTGCTTTTTCAATCGCTGATTGAGACATACCCTTTGGTCGTCCCCCTTTGCGCCCTCTGGCTCTAGCTGATTTTAATCCGGCCTGAGTACGCTCACGAATTAACTCTCGCTCAAACTCAGCAAGCGATGCAAATATACCAAATACCATTCGCCCCTGCGCAGTCGATGTATCGACTGGGTCGTTTAAACTAATTAAGCCAACTTTTTTCTCAATCAGCTTATTAGTTAAGTGAATGAGATGCACCAGATTGCGGCCAAGCCTATCCAACTTCCAAATGACCAGAACATCATCCTCGCGAATATTTCGCATAATTTCTTCAAGCACGGGTCTTTCCGTTTTTGCACCACTGGCAATTTCTTCATGAATTTGATTACAACCGGCTTTTTTTAGTGCATCAATTTGCATAGACAAAGATTGCTCTTTGGTTGAAACACGTGCATATCCTATTTTCATACAATTTAGTCCATTCTACTAACTAAAAAACGATATTTTGAACCAAGATTTACTGAACCGCTTTATCTTACCAAAAAATGGCGTACAATGCGATTTTTATTGACTGAAAACTCAGTCCATCCAAACCTCCGTTTTTTTGAACCCGCATGACGAACCTAAAACGTATTTATCTCTTACCTGAAGCTGAAATTGTCGATCTCTATGCAAGGCCAATTTTCAATCAAAATGAACAACTGCTTTATTTTGATCTAAATCAGATCGAATTGGATATCCTGGGTCAATTTGGTACCATCAAAACAAAAGTACATTTCATATTGCAGCTTGCGTACTTCAAAGCCAAGAACCAATTTTTCACTTTTACATTTGATGATGTGCGTGCTGATGTTGAATATGTGCTTGCCAAATTTTTTAAAAAAACAGACGCGGTTTTCCAGGGTAGCATCACTCGTAAACGCATAAACCAGCAAAAACAAATTATTCTCAATCTGTTTGAGTATCAAGACTGGTCAGTGGAACAGGCCATTCAGGTTGAGGCACACATATGTGAATTGCTACGATACTATCCCAAAGGTCATGACACATTTCGTCAACTACTGGTCTATCTTGATAATCAAAAAATTATTATTCCGACCTACCGAAATTTGCAGGATATGTTTACTCAAGCCTTTGCTAATGAAGGCGATAGACTTAATCAGCTCGTATTATTAATGCCTCAGGGTCAACAAGAACAGTTATCTGAATTAATCGATCGAGAGGATGGGATAACCAAGCTAAACATCATACGTGCTGATCAAAAAAATTTCACATACACCGCGCTTAGTGCTGAAGTTGAAAAGGCATTGGCGATTGCTGAGTTGTATAAATTTGCAAAGGATTTTCTTCCAACCCTGCTGTTATCCAAAAATGCTATTCGTTATTACGCTGATATAGCAGAACAATACGCGGCTTCCCGATTGCGAAGGTTAGCTAGACCGCAACAATGGTTACATGCTCTTTGTTTTATTTATCACCGCTATCAACAGATCATGGATAATTTAATCACTAGTTTTATGTATCACACAAGGGCTATTACAGTTGATGCGAAGGCATATGCAGAAAAGGCAAAAGCCGAGTACCATTCTGGTTTGATTGTTGATTTACCTAAGTTAGCCAAGTTTCTTAAGTGGTTCCCAAATCGTAAAAAAGGACTGAACCACGATGAAATAAATCAAGCGGCCTATAAGATCTTGCCAGAAGAGCAGTTTCCAGCGTTGGCGCAATTTTTACAGGGCAGCACCTTCGATACAAAAGCCGCCATGCGTGAATTTTATTTAAAATCGTCACGTTTATTTGCACTTTATTTGAGACCAATTCTACTGGCGGTACCATTTATATTTTACAAGGAAGATAGTGATATCATGGAGCTCATTGATTTACTGAAAGAGCACTATGGTGGCGGCAAAGGCCCATCAACGTTTAAATTACCGCAAGATCTGGAAGACACCATATCCAAGACACAGCTTCCTTATTTGAAAAAAGATCCTGATGATGCACAGATAGACCCACATTTATTCGAGTTCTTTGTTTACCATAAAATGTATCGCCGCTTGGATAAAGGTCTGCTCTGTTGCAATGAAAGTGTTTCTTACTGCGACATCGACCATGATTTGATTAGCTATGCTTTAGTCGATGATGTTGAAAAAATAGCCAATGAATTTGGTTATCCTAAAATCCCGGTTTATTGTGATGAACGTCTAGATGCAGCTCTTCTGACGTTAGACACCACGTGGGATAAAACGACAAAACGCATCAGCGGCGGTGAAAATGCCGCATTCAATATCAAAGAGATGAAAACCGGTGAACAGGATTGGAGTTTGACTTATGATAGCCTGGATAAACTGGACGATGCTTTTTTCAGAACCCTGACACAAGTAGAAATACCAAACATCATGATGTATATCGGCGATCGCATTAACATGTGGCGATCCTTTACTCACATGAAAACTCGGTATAATAAAAAAAAGACACCCATAGCCTTGGCCGTTAATGTATGTATTTTATCAGATGCCTTTGGTATCGGTATCGAGAAGATGGCTGAAATGTCTGATCTAAATTACAATCTGATGCGTTCAACTCAGGAAGATTTTATACGCATAGAGACATTATGTGCGGCGAATGACATGGTGGGCAACCTGATTCATTCGCTGCCTATTTTTAAGCTATGGAATTTAATGGATGACAAATTGCTAGCCGATGCTGATGGCCAAAAATTACCAACAAGTGAAAGTACCATTCAATCAAGATATTCAAAAAAATATCTTGGAAAATCCCCAGGACTATCGATTTATACACTGATTGCAAACTTTGTTGCCGCCAATGCTAAAAATATAGGACTTAACGAATATGAGGGGCACTCTCTTTACGACGTTATTCAGGGTAATAAAACAGACATTAACATCGATATGGTTACGGGAGACAACCACTCTCTAAATAAACTCAACTTTGTTATATTGGATTCCATCGATGTTGATTATGTGCCGAGTATTAAGGACATAAAAGAGGCGTCAAATAACTTATATTCAGTCAAAACGCCTGATAATTATAATGGGATTATTCAATCACAGGGAGTTATTGATAAAAATCTTATTAAATCGCAAAAACGAGATATCTTACGGGTATTACTTTCATTGCTACTGCAAGAAAACACACAAAGTAACATCGTTAGAAAATTAAACTCCTATGCGCGTTATACCGGACTTAAAAAAGCACTGATTGAATATAATACGATATTTAAAAGCACACATGTGTTGAACTTAATTGATAATATGGGTTTGCGAAAAGCCATACGGACCGCTAGAAATCGAACGGAGGCCTACCACCAGCTCCAAGGGCTCATTAGAAAAATTTATCGCGGAGTTTTTAAGGGTAAAAAAATAGTAAATAATCAGGTCAGCGCGCATGCAGTAAGACTGGTTGCAAATTCTATCATCGCCTATAACGCTATTATTTTGAACACCGTGTATGAAAGAATGATTGCCGATGGGGTCAGCCAAGCAATTATTGATGAATTTGCCAGGATTTCACCTATTGCTTGGTCGCACATTGCATTCACTGGTAAGTACAATTTTAAAAAGAGCAATGGTGATATTGATGTCGATGCGATGGTCAACGAGCTTGAAAAACATTTAAAACGACACTTCTGGAAGGAGGCTTAACTCAGAACGCCCACTTTTGGGGGTTCTTCCACAGGACCCCTTAACGGCGTGATGTCAGCAGAAATAGTTAGTTCTAATAATAATTTGATAGGCAGTAAAAATTTTCCTTCACGCCCCAATACATGTGTTTTTAACACCTCGATAAGGGGCATATCAGGGAGGTTTGGGTAGGGCTGGTCATGATGATTCGGCCTAATCGATGAGGCGATGGTGGGCATTAATAACTCAATGGCGCTGATGTTGATATCAGGGGATTCTTTATTCATTTCATCGGCGACACCTGCTGCAATATCACAGAGTAGTTGCGTAATTGGTGCATGCGGTATTGCGGTAGGGCTTAAGGTTGTACCATTGACCAAAGACCAATTGAAACTTAAACATTGCTTTAGCGCCTTGATATCAATGGCCGCCTCAATCTTCGATGTGATAATGCTGCTATAAGCCATGAGTGCTTTATCGCGTAATAGTTCAGGCATTGGCAATTGCTTAAGTTGCTTGCGAAGGGCTTTGGCTTTTTGTCTTATCTCAACGAGATTCATTGGTTAACCATCCTATAAAATTTTTTGTATATTATACGGTCAGATGATTAAGGGAATATTAAGTGGACGTGAGCATATACTGCGCGCAGTATAGCGTGAGATCAAAGCTTAATTTCGTTGTTTTTCAGTGACATCCTTTTCTAGTGCCTCGTCAACATTGAATCTTAGTTCGTCATTTGCTTTATTGGGCAAATATCCTACGCTTAAATATAAACGAGGATGATTGAGGTATTTATGAAAGCCCTAATGTTAGCAGCCTGTTTAATCAGTAATGTGGCGATTGCCGATGAATTTACCGGATTTTATGCTTATGAAAATGGCGATTATACCACCGCCTATCCGCATCTCATTGATTCTGCGAAAAAAGGCAATGAAGAGGCGATGTATTTGATAGGGCATATGCATCAATTTGGTTTGGGGGTTAATCAGGATCTCAAAGCGGCTCAGGATTGGTATTTAATGTCCGCTAATAAAAATAATGCACTATCTCAATTGAGCTTGGGATTTTTATACGATGAAGGAAAGGCAGTGCCAAGAGATCATCAAAAAGCCTTTTCATGGTATATGAAAGCAGCACAACTTGGTAATTTTGTCGCACAACGTAATGTTGGGTTGATTTATGCGACAGGGGATGGGGCGGTATTGAGTGAGCAGAAAGCATTTGAATGGTTTAAAAAATCAGCAGAGCAAGATTTTAGTAAAGCACAGGTCAATTTGGGATATATGTACATGATGGGGTTTGGTACGACTAAAGATGCTCAAAAAGCACTTTATTGGTACGAGAAAGCAGCGCAACAAGGCTATGATCAAGGGCAATATAGTTTAGCCTTGTTATATAATGGCAAATATGGCATTCCAGAAGATCAAAAAGCCGTGAGTTATTGGCTGACTCAAGCAGCAATTCAAGGGCATGTGAATGCAGAAGCCTACTTAGCCTATCAATACCTTAATGGTTTAGGGGTTGATAAAGATATTAATAAAGCCGCTTTGTTGTATCAGGTCTCTGCAGAAAAAGGCAATGCTTATGCAGAAGAGCAATTGGGTGAGTTGTTATTGTTGGGCTTAGGGGTGGATAAAGACATAGAAAAAGCCGTTTTCTGGTTTACAAAAGCAGCAGCAAAAGGGGATACGATCGCACAAGGTAAATTAGGGTATCTTTATGCAGCAGGGATTGGTGTTCCTAAGGATAATATTAAAGCTTATGCTTGGTTGAAATTGGCAACACTTCATCAAAATGAACAAGCAGAGAAAGATCTGAGCGAACTAAAAATGGCTTTGTCGAATCAGGAATTGCAAGAAGGTGAGGTTTTATTGCAACAATTTTCAAAAGAAAATACGACGACATCAGTGGATTAATCAGGGCAAGCAGGCCACATTAAACCAGGACGACACACATTGGAAATATTTTTATAATGAAGGAGCAATCTTGACTAAAAAGTCACTCTATAGCTTCCATCCAGAAGCAATTGAGCAGCAAACAAATATCTGGATATATACTTGCCAACATTGGGGGGAAGAACAAGCAGACGTTTATAAGGCGCTCTAAATTCCGGGACGACACGAATTAGATATGTATTTATACAGAGATGTGTCCAGAGGATAGCCCAGAAGGAGAAGGGGGCAGTTCAGTGATAGTATTTAAATCCGTGCACAAAAAGAAATCATTTTATAAGGGACATGTATGCGGACTGCTTACAAATTGTTATTCTACTCTCTCTTAGGTTAACATAGCATAATTCCTCAATTAGGCTGATTGAGGAATTAAAAAAACCCTTATTAATCAACTGGTTGTAAAATAAACATGCCCATTCAACATCTATTATTATGCTTATTGGTTGTCGTGATTTGGGGGATCAATTTTATTTTTGTTAAGCTCAGTTTAAATGAGTTTTCGCCCTTGTTTCTCTGTGCGCTTCGGTTTTTATTGGCGAGTGTGCCAGCTATTTTTTTTATAAAACGGCCTGCAATCCCTTTTAAAATGGTTGTCCAGTATGGTCTCATCATGTTTGCACTACAATTTACTTTTCTTTTTATGGGCATGCATGTGGGGATGACACCAGGCATGGCATCATTAATTATGCAGGTACAAGTATTTTTTAGTGTGTTTTTTGCAACCCTTATTTTGGGTGAGAAGCCTGGCATATGTCAGATTCTTGGTTCACTGATTTCATTTATGGGCATTGCCTTGGTCGCGCTTCATTTTGATAACAATATATCTTTCCTTGGGTTTGTGCTGATTCTGATGGCTGCGGCAAGCTGGGGGTTGGGGAATTTGATTGTAAAAAGAATAAACAATGTTCGCATGATTTCGCTTGTTGTGTGGGGATGTTTTGTAAGTTGTATTCCGATGTTGCTTCTTTCCTTTATTTTTGAGGGTCCTGCCAGCATGATTTATAGTTGTCAGCACGTTACCTGGGTGGGTGGTATATCGCTTTTTTATATTATTGCCGCCTCAACTTGGGTGGGTTATGGCATCTGGGGTTGGCTCATTACCCACTACCCCATAGGGATGGTTGTGCCCTTTACCTTACTGGTGCCGGTTGTTGGAATTCTTAGTTCTATTTTGATTCTGGGCGAGCCATTTCAATTATGGAAGTTGGTATCTGGGTTATTTGTGATCACGGGCCTTTATATTAATTTGGCAGGTCCACGGTGGTTTAAGGTGAAAACTCAACCAGCAGTGATTTAATATCTCACTTAAAAACAATAAGCCAATCGCAAGGTTACCGAATATAAAAAAGGAAAATAGGTGTTCGTGGGATTTAAACTGGATTCGCCAAAACCTGCGGTATAGTTCCCCCCTAATTCTGCCATCAGATGTTCTGTCAAACTATAATTAAACCCTGCGCTGAAAGTTGGGCTCATCAGCCAATTATCATTGAGCATGTCTTTTCGATAGACATTGGCAGCCCCTAAACTTGAATAAGCCCTAATGGTTGTATTGGGAATAATGAGCATGATTTTTGCCATGACACTAATGGCTGAAGTCTGGCTGGTAAATTGTGTTGCACCATCATGAAAAAAAGTAAATAAGCTTGTTTCTGGGTCAAAAAAAATGGTTGCATCAGGATAGCGCATGTAATTTGCTTCAATTGCAAAAAAGCGGCTGATTTCATATCCTGTATAAACACCCCACACCCCGCCACCCTCTCTGACATCGATGGGGGTTGAGACGCTCACAGCACCTTGCTCTTCTTGGATGGTCGAAACGAGTCCACTCCATGTTGTTGAGCCATACCCACCAATGCCACCGATATAAAAAGGATGTTTAAAAGAATTATCTTTTAATATTTGCGCTTGAGATGAGGTGGTTAATAACAAGATTTGAGTGAAAATAAATATAACAGATTTGAAATGCTTCACACGCGAATACCCTTGAATTTTTTGATCCCTCTGGGGAGAGGGGCTATCAATAACCTATTGAATGGGAATGAAAACACGTGTTGGTTTGAGATGGATGAAGGTTATGTTGGGATTCACTCATCTCAGACCTAGAAGGCTAGAAGAAATAATGGATGCTTTAATCATCTAGTGCCTCCTAACCACGTGTTAATTGTATTACTCTAACAAGGCTGTTTGGTCCCATTGCACAATCGTCCACGAGAATCGATGCCACCACGCAGATAACAAGTCCAATTGTCGACACAATCTTGTGGCGTTGTGTAATGTTGATAATCACAGGCTTTTTGTAGCGAACCAAACACGATCATCATCCGATTATACAGAGCATTCATATCCTGACACATGCCGGAAGGTAGGCCTGAAGAAGTACAGTAACAAGTCGCTGCAACTTTAAAGGTCGAACAAAAGGTTAGGGAGTCAGTTGGAGCTGCAATCGAACATGAAAAAGTATTGATATTAAAAAAACACAAAGAGATGAAAATAAT
>CANJHO010000103.1 GCA_947474165.1 Legionellaceae bacterium | reverse complement strand
TAGATTGCGTTTAGATTTAGGTTTTGTAAGCTCTAAAAAAGCGCAGGACTAGCACCGCTAATCTGAGCATTTTTTAGAGTTTACAAAACCTAAAGATGAATGCAAGATAAGATGCTACCTGTCAAAACTAAATGGAAACGGTACTAGCCAATCGCGAGGGGGCAAATAATCAGTATAAAGGGTCGCTTCAGCGCTATTGACTTCGGGTTTCCAGTTATATTGCCAATGAACCTCTGGTGGCAGTGACATTAAAATAGATTCTGTGCGGCCACCTGATTGCAGTCCAAATAGGGTGCCTCGGTCATAAATTAAATTAAATTCAACATAGCGACCACGACGGTATAATTGGAAGTTTTTTTCTCGTTGATGAAACGGGAGTGATTGACGGCGCTCAACAATCGGTGCATAGGCCTTGATAAAATGATCGCCAATGCTTTGCATGAGTGAAAAACTATGATCAAACCCTTGTTCATGATAATCATCAAAAAAAAGTCCCCCAATTCCGCGGGCTTCTTGTCGATGTTTAATATAAAAATAGTCATCGCACCATGTTTTAAAGCGGGGATAGAGCTCATCACCAAAGGGTTGGCAGGCATTGTAGGCCGTTTGATGCCAATGCCTGCAATCTTCTATAAATCCATAGTAGGGGCTCAGGTCAAATCCACCGCCAAACCACCAAATGGGAGGGGCATTATCGCTTTCCGCAATAAAAAATCGAACATTGGCATGGGTAGTGGGGACATAAGGATTATCAGGATGAATCACCACAGAGACCCCCAATGCGGTAAATCGTCGGTGGGCTAGTTCAGGTCGGCCTGCACTGGCTGAAGCGGGAAGCTTCTCCCCTGTTACATGTGAAAAATTAACCCCGGCTTTAGCGAATACGGCACCATTTGTCATGACCCGCGTGATGCCTCCTCCGCCTTCCTCTCGACACCACTGCTCCTCAATAAAGTGTGCGCGCCCATCAAGCTTTTCTAAGGCAAAACATAGGGATTGTTGCAATTGTAATAGATAGTTTTTGACAAGCGCTGTTGCATTAATCGGAAGGGTGGTTACGGTCATGGTAATTTCTCGCACATTTCGAACATTAATAAATGCAGATAGCGTATAATACCTTATTTTAGAAATAGAGAAAGTTTTTGTGTCTACTTTATATGATCCCTGTCCATTGCCCGCCCTAATTTCTCCCTTGTCTATCGCCCCCATGATTGATTGGACGTATACCCATTTTCGAGTCCTCATGCGCTTACTGGCGCCAGAAGCTTTGTTGTATACCGAGATGCAGACAATCGGCGCTATTCTTAATAACCCTATGAAAGCCCTCAATTTTCATGCGATGGAGATGCCATTGGCATTGCAATTGGGTGGATCGGATATGTTGGGCTTGGTGCAGTGTGCTCAAATCGCCGAGGATAGGGGGTTTAGTGAGGTGAACTTAAATTTAGGTTGTCCTAGTGACAGGGTGCAGGCCGGCCGATTTGGTGCCTGCTTAATGGCTGAGCCTGAGAGGGTTGCTGAATGTATTCATGAGATGAAAAATGCGGTGCGTATTCCTGTGAGCGCAAAAACACGCATTGGGATCGATGAACAAGATAGCTATGCATTTTTTAGCGCTTTTGTGAATCAGTTGGTGGCAGCAGGGTGTGATAAGTTAGTGGTTCATGCCCGTAAGGCGTGGTTGCATGGATTAAATCCCAAACAAAATCGCACGATCCCCCCTTTGCACTATGATTATGTCTATAAAATTAAACAAGCATTTCCAACAATACCCATCGTTATCAATGGCAATATCAACGACAGCGGGGATATTCAAAGACACCTTGAGCAGGTGGATGGGGTAATGTTAGGGCGCCTTGCCTGTCAAAATCCTTATGCATTGGCGGGTATTCATCATGCTTTATATCCAGACACGAAGCGATTAACCCGTGCCAGCATTTTAGAGCATTATATTGATTATGCGCAATCAACGCATGGGGATGGGGTTCCCTTGAGTTTGTTAGTCAAACCTTTATTTAATCTGGCCCATGGCCTACCTGGTGCACGTGCCTGGAAGGCAGCTTTGATGCGGATTCAACAATCAAAACAACGCGAGGGATTGGGGGGGATGTTGTTGTTTTTCTCCGATATGGATTAATTTGTCAAAAACTTAGAGCGCATTGACAATCCGCCACGGCGTGTCGGGGGCTTATCATTATTGAGTCTTCTTTGGGGCACTATTTTCTTTTTTGTCAACTGATTCGTCTGTTTTAGTTGAACACAGATCAGCTAGGTCTTCTTTTGCCTGCTTCATCTTCGCGATTGAGGCCTCAGATTTATTTTTTATCCTTTTAAATGAATGGGTTGACTGAAGTAATGGCAGTGGATCTGTGCCAGAAGCTTCGCTTGTTTTTTCTTTCAATGGGGAGCGGGAGGTGATCATTTGGATCTCAGCGCCAGAACCGTCTTTGCGATTTTGAAGGCTCATGTCTGACAGGGCAGGCTTTTCATGTCGCTGTTTTAGATACCCAAGACGGGGTACATCACCAGGTGTTAAGATTTCTGCCATTAACATCCGCAATCCCATGCCCTGACCACCAAACAAGCTGGGTAGGTTTTGTACATCTTGCTTAACACTTCCGCCTGATGTGATATAGGCTTCCCTGCCTTGAGCCGTTGATAATTTTTTTAAAAATAGGTCCGGAAAACCGCGCCCATTATCGGTTAATGTCATCTTAATCTGATCAGGAGATGATAGATCAAGAGTTAACATCAGTTCCAATTGTCCACTTCTTCCATTTTCAAAAGCCCCTAATATTGCCTCATCCATCACATTTTTCACAATTTCGATAAAATTTTCCTTCATGTAGGTATTCAGCGGTGAGTTTTGAATGAGGAGCGCTTCATCAGGATTTAATCGACCAAGGGTTAGCGCCCTATCTATTGCACATTGAAGCAACTCATTCCAAATTAATCCACCGTTTGTTTCACTGATGTGCTCAAGAAGGGTGGATTTAACTCGATGATAATCGCTTTTATCTTCTGTTTTATAGCTATCAATGTAGGGTTGCAAATTCAGGTGTAACGCAGATGAGATGCCATTGTCCTTGGGTTCAAAGGTGATAAAATTATCTGGATTAATCAAAGTGGATGGGACAGTCTCAGGTGATACTGACTCAGAAGCCCCTTGTGAGGTCACGTCACTGTCTTCCAATACACTGTCTGGGGATGAGGCAAATGATAGAAAGTCTTCTGCTCCGAGCTCCTTTGTATCAACGCTTTTAGGGGATGACAGTGTTTTTTTAGCAGGGCTATTTAAAGGCATATTAACACACCATATCGATTGTATTATCTATTACTATAGACCAGATTGGACAATAAAGTATCAAGATGATGTTTAAGTTTTGAACTGCATTACGGAATGAGATCCCTTGCCTTCGCTTATTTAATTAAAACAGTCCTGTTAAATCACCCATTCATGGCATTTTGTCTCAATTTCTAGTAAATTAGGCTGTTTTATGCGGATGCTTATTTTAAAGCTTCGACAGGTGAGGGGATTAGTTAGGTCATGCTGAATACATTAATGAAAAAGATGTTTGGTAGTCGTAATGAGCGGACGTTGCGACGTATGGAAAAATCAGTATTGGCTGTGAATGCGTTTGAATCCCAGATGCAGGCGCTAACCGATGAACAGCTCGCTGCTAAAACGGCTGAGTTTAAGTCGAGATTTGCTGCAGGAGAAACCCTGGATGAGTTGCTGGCTGAGGCGTTTGCTGTTGTGCGGGAAGTGTCTGTTCGCACTTTAGGCCTCCGTCATTTTGATGTGCAGTTAATTGGCGGCATGGTATTGCATGAAGGGAATATCGCTGAGATGCGCACGGGTGAGGGTAAAACCCTTGTGGCAACGTTGCCTGCTTATTTGAATGCCATTAGTGGCGATGGGGTCCACGTGGTAACCGTCAATGATTATCTCGCTAAACGAGATAGCCAATGGATGACACCTATTTTCGAATTCTTAGGTCTTACGGTCGGTGTGATTTATCCTGACATGCCTCAGAAAGATAAAAAAGCAGCTTATGAAGCCGATATTCTCTATGGAACGAACAATGAATTTGGTTTTGATTATTTACGCGATAACATGGCGTTTAACCCTGAGGATAAAGTTCAGCGCGTATTAAACCTTGCCATTGTCGATGAGGTCGACTCCATTCTGATTGACGAGGCACGTACCCCGTTAATTATTTCAGGGGCCGCTGAAGACAGTTCCGCGCTTTATATTAAAATTAATCACCTGATGCCTCAACTTAAAATGCAGCTGACTGAGGAGGATGGCGGAGATTACACGATTGATGAAAAGCAAAAGCAGGCCCATTTAACCGAATCAGGGCATCAGCATGTTGAGGAATTGTTGACCAAGGAGGGTTTGCTTTCCTCAGGTGAAAGTCTCTATCATGCGAGCAATATCATGCTGATGCATCACGTGACGGCTGCATTAAAAGCACATGCCATGTTCCACCGGGATGTTGATTATATTGTTCAAAACAATCAAGTTGTCATTGTTGATGAACACACCGGGCGTACCATGATGGGTCGGCGTTGGTCTGAAGGATTACACCAGGCGGTTGAAGCCAAAGAAGGGGTTGCCATTCAGAATGAAAACCAAACATTGGCATCGATTACCTTCCAGAACTTTTTTAGGTTGTATAATAAACTATCAGGCATGACAGGGACTGCAGACACAGAAGCCTACGAGTTTCAACAAATTTACAACCTCGAAGTGGTTGTGATTCCAACCAATCAACCGATGCACCGGCTTGATGAGTCTGATTTGGTTTATCTCAGTCAGCCTGATAAATACCAAGCGATTATAGAAGATGTGCGGGCTTGTGTGGCACGAAATCAACCCGTATTAGTGGGAACAGCCTCTATTGAAGCCTCTGAGTTGCTTAGTGATTTATTAAATAAAGCGGCGATAAAGCATCAGGTATTAAATGCTAAGTTCCATGAAAAAGAAGCCCAGATCATTGCTGAAGCAGGGCGGCCTGGGGTGGTTACCATTGCAACCAACATGGCAGGACGTGGTACTGATATTGTCTTGGGCGGTAGTTTAGCAGCAGAATTGGCCCACCTCGCAGAAGATGCCACGGATGCGGCGCGTGCTGCCTGCAAAGATGAATGGCAAACGCGCCATGATACCGTTCTTGCCGCAGGTGGTTTGCGCATTATTGGATCGGAGCGTCATGAATCAAGGCGGATTGACAATCAGTTGCGAGGTCGTGCGGGTCGACAGGGTGATGCGGGGAGCAGCCGGTTCTATTTATCACTAGAGGATCATTTGATGCGTATTTTTGCATCAGAACGAGTGGCCTCCATGATGCGTCGTTTAGGCATGAAACCTGGTGAGCCTATTGAGCATAACTTGGTGACAAAGGCGATTGAAAATGCCCAACGAAAATTAGAGGGGCATCATTTTGATGTGCGCAAGCAATTGCTGGATTATGATAATGTGGCAAATGAGCAACGCAAGGTTATTTATTCGCAGCGGGCAGCCATTATGGAAATGGTTGATCCCTTAGAGCCTGTTCAAGCCATGAGAGAAGAGGTATTGAGTGGGTTGGTCGATAGCTACATTCCTGCAGAAAGTTTAGAGGATCAATGGGACATTGCTACCTTGACCCAAGTGTTGGCTGATGATTTTAATTTGAAAGTCCCAGTTAAGCACTGGATTGATCATGACCATAGTATTCAACCCGATCAAATTAAAGATAAAATTTTGGCACAGGCTTTGTCTCAATATAAAGAAAAAGAAGAGCAGATTGGCCGTGAGGTATTGGCGCAATTTGAAAAATCAGTCATTTTACAAACCATGGACAACCATTGGCGTGAGCATTTAGCTGCAATGGATTATTTACGACAAGGCATTCATTTACGTGGCTATGCTCAAAAAGATCCAAAACAGGAATATAAACGTGAGGCGTTCACTTTGTTTTCAGGCATGTTGGATAATTTAAAATATGACATTATTCGGCTATTGGGATCGGTTGAAATTAAAAATGAAGCGGATGTGGATGCTGTTGAAGAACAACGACGTGCGGAACAAACTAAAAAAATCCAGTATATTCACGCTGATGAAGCCCAGTTAGATGATGAAAATGTTGTTACAACGTTTAAGCGTGATGAAAAAAAAGTGGGTCGTAACGATCCTTGTACATGTGGCTCAGGTAAGAAATATAAAAGTTGTCATGGACGCCTTGCATGAGGGTGGCAGTAGGCATCATTACTGATTCAGACCAGAATGTTTTAATTACAAGGCGACCTCTTAATGCGCAGCATGGCGGATTTTGGGAGTTTCCTGGTGGAAAGTTGGAAGTTTTAGAGAGCCCAGCTGCTGCATTGATCCGTGAAATTAAAGAAGAAGTGGGTCTTCAAGTTATCGACTATCATTATCTGGGTGAGGTATGCCATACCTACGACAAACAAGCAGTTTCGCTATTGGTTTATCATGTGACAGCGCATGAAGGCGAAGCGGTTTGTTTAGAACATCAAATGGATCTGCGATGGGTTGATGTAGACATATTGAGTAATTTCGAATTTCCAGCAGCAAATCACGTGATTATCGAGATGATTAAAGACGGAATAATGAGCTTAAATAGTGATTAAAATGGGTATATGTTTGCATATAACCATCCCAATAATGATACTGTGCACGGGACAAAATTGCGGTTTTTGCCCGCGCGCAGTATATGTCACTTTTTGTCTTTCTCATCGTGCTTGGGTTTGTTAGTAGCGGCTGTTTTTTTCGCTGCTTTTTCTTTTGTAGCCGTCTCGGTGGAAGGGTGATTCTTTTTATAAGTGCTAATAATTTCACACACACTGGTTTTAATATCTTTAAATAACTTATTAGAAAACTCACCCAATTCCTTTAGATCTGGCAGCTTTGATTTTAAATCACCCATTTTGAACTCCATTAATAAAATAAGTTAGTCGGTTTAGTATAGACCAATGAAAGATAGGATGCTATCCCATGATTTCAAAACGAGGCACCATATTAAGCAATAAAACTTAGAAATGACAACACCCAAGGCACATTTTCGAACGTTACTTTTTTGATTATCCGAAGAGTGGACCCCTAGGAGGATTAGGATCTTTTATAGAAAAACCATTGTTTTGTCCGGGCAATCCCTCATAATGAATTGCTGGATTTTTAGCATCTCCGAATAGTTTTGGCTTGTATCCTTGCAAACAGGTTGTAGCCACAGTTGTTAATACACCACAACCAACTGAAACGATAAGAGTTACTGGTAAACTCCACTCTTTACAGTAAGAAAATCCTGCTACCGCTATTGCTGAAGCGATAAATATCTTCTCTTGATTTGTAAGCGTATACATGTATTTTTTCCTCTAATTAAATTTTGATAGGGTAATTTTACTTTGGTTATTCTAAGCAATGATCCTTCATTTAGTCCGTTGATTATGGGGGCCCCATCTCAAACTGACTAGCCATGTGGACCTGAAGGTTTCTGTGTGACCTTACGTATTCGTTTAAGGCCGCTATCTCTTCTTCTGTTTCAGGGCTGGGCTTTACTTTTTCAGGGCCGGATTTGTCAAATAGGCGAAAAATTTTATCTGTGGACTTTGTGCATTCAAGAAAATAGTTCCTTACGTCTACAACCTGTTTTTCGAATGACTTTACTTCTTGCAGCATCATCAAGCGATCCAACTCATTTTTTTCAGCTGGACTCAGCAAATCTATGTTGATGTAATCCACCATACTCAATAAGATGTCATTTTCTTCATCTTTCAGGGTGCTGAGCCTTTTTTCAATTGCTTTGTATTTCTTAGGACCAGTGGATGATTTATGGCGCTCCGCACATAATTCTTGCTTTTCGTTCAGGATTTGATTTGCTTTAATGAAATTCTCAAAAAAGTGAATGATCGCCTTTTTTAACTCATCATAATCATAGCTTTTGAGTTTTTTGTCTATACTGATGGTTATGTCTTTCATGGACTCGGATTCATTGTGTAGATCTTTGTGGATTTTGACCAAAATGCCATGTTTACGGGCCTCTTTGCTACTTATTTCAAGAGACGGGAGCATTCGCATGATGTCTAGATCATTTCTTAATTGTTCAAGGAAGCTAAATAATTGTGCGCCTGAATAATCGGTCATTATATTTTTGCAATATTCGGCATCGGCTTCTGGTTTAGCCAAAGTGGCTTTGGATCGCACTAGGCCTACCATCTTTTGGCGTGCTTTATAAAAAGCAATATGGGATCGGATGGTCTTTTTCTCCGCCTCATCCAGGTCAGCTTTTGCTGCAAGGTAATCGCTTAGTGTGGTTTCTAATTGTTTAAAAAATCGTCGTGATCCCAATGTTTTGTCTATACAGGATTTTGTTGCCTCGAGCGCATCCATTAAAGGATGACGCATGGTGGATAAAAGGATCGAATGCGCGAGCGGTAAGCCCCGTCCATCCTTGGCTAATAAAGAACCTCCGTGATGAATTAAAACAGCCAAGCAGTCAACCATGGATTTTTTAGGGGAATGTTTTGCAATGCAATAATGAAGGGCTGAGGGGTAGTCTTTAACCACCCCTTTCACTTTAACGCTCAGTGGTTTGTCATTGATAATGAAATCGCCATGTTCCAGTATAAAATCAAGAGCCTCGTGATTCCGGGTGGCCAAAGCGATACATATATCATTGCTGGTCAGTACATCATGAAAAGAACATAGTTTTTTTGCGGATGCCATGTCTTTATTGATTAACAAGCTTGGGAGTAGTGCTTTGCAAGCGGCATGGACTTTTTCTTGTAGTTGTAATAGCTTTTCTAATGAAACCCGCGATACCAAATAACTGCCGACTTCTAAGAGTAGGGCGTACTCGTTTATCGTTGTAAATACATCGAGTAATTCTTTTGTATCTGTCACTTTGATGGAATCAAAATGAGTTATTAAAGTACTTATTTCATCGTTCAAAGGAATGCCGCGGGCCTTTGCAACGAACTTTGGTGTGATGGCTAAAGGCTTGCATGCCAGATCACCGCTTTGAAGTTCCTC
The DNA here is from genome assembly GCA_947474165.1 of Legionellaceae bacterium. Taxonomy (GTDB): domain Bacteria; phylum Pseudomonadota; class Gammaproteobacteria; order Legionellales; family Legionellaceae; genus CANJHO01. The sequence continues at coordinate 1,465 of CANJHO010000103.1, read as the reverse complement.
TTCTTTTTCTTCATGGAGGGTGGTTTTCTCTTTAATCGCCAATATTTTTAGCATAGAGCGGATCAGTGTTGCGCGCGCTTTATAATCTTCTGTGGGTGCTAAGACTGCAAGCTTATCCTGAATAAGGCTCATTTCGGTGAGGTGTGTGATATAGTCTGCGTAATTTTTGTCTATATCTGCGGATAATCGTTCAGCGTGATTTCTGGTTTCTTTATAGTCTGCGTTGAGAGAACACATTTCTTCTTTAAGTTTTTTTCGTAATGCGGCGATAGGCGCGCTTGTCATTTCTATGGCTAAGGTTAATAGTTCATTGGAAAAGTCATCATCAAGATCTACTTTAGTACCGTCTTCTTTAAAAAATACAGGACGAATGGTGTAGTCGTCCTTTTGATTAAAATGTACATGAAGCTTAAACATTGCCCCAGCATCTTGAGTAAAGAAGGCCGTGTAATGATATTCGCTAAGGCAAGGGTGCTTGTTGTCTAGGGTGGCATGGATGCTGATGTGGTGCTTACCCCGTTGGAAGTCTCCTAAAAGGACCGCCTCCCTTTTAAACTCAAGGCGGTAGTAATCATGACCATCTAAAGTTGTATCTGGTTCAATGCTTATCTCTTCACCCAGCAAAGGCTCAGGCGTGTACTTTGGGTGCAGCAAAGCCATGTCTTGGTATTTTTTGAAATATGCTTTGATCAATTCATAAATAGGATTTGATTTCATCGGCGTGTGATCCTGTTATCGTTAGACTGGGTTTAGTGCTTGAGCACCCGCGGGGATTATATCACAATTTTTTGAGTGAATGGGGCTTGGATCGAATAATTTGTTAAAAATACAAGCATAAGATGCGGTTGACCTGAGGGATTCCAAACCAAAATTATGTTGAACCTTGCATGATGATAGCATCCCATTCAGTGGCACCTGGGGTCTCTATCGATGGAGAAGACTCAGCCCACAATTGAGGGCACTCATGATGCTTTAAAATGTCTTATTGTCTTATAATGGTATTGTTTGACAATAACCTAAATTTCCAACATCCATCAGTTTTAAAAATTTGCAAACGGTTGGTCGTACTTTAGCTACTATATTTTTCAGTAAGGCGCACGAGATAATGCAAATAAGATGTATGGACGCAACTTCATTTGAAGCTCCAAAACCCAATGCTTTTATTAAAGAAATAAATGGCCGCTTAGAAAGCTTAGACACAGGTAAAACCCTGCTGCAATCCTAGATTCAGGTTCCGTGAGGGAGTAGAAATTGAAACAGGTTTCCACTTGCTAATGCCTGAAGTTATGATGCTACCGGTCAAAATCAAATGGAAACGGTACTAGTACCGTTTCCATTTAGTTTTGACAGGTAGCATCTTATCTTGCATTCATCTTTAGGTTTTGTAAACTCTAAAAAATGCTCAGATTAGCGGTGCTAGTCCTGCGCTTTTTTAGAGCTTACAAAACCTAAATCTAAACGCAAT
>CANJHO010000102.1 GCA_947474165.1 Legionellaceae bacterium | reverse complement strand
TTTTAAACTTACTGCGTCAATATGTGTTCTCTTATCTTATTGGTAATGGCGACATGCATGCAAAAAATATCAGTTTACAGACACTAGAGGATGGAACCATTACACTGACACCTTTATACGATTTGATTTGTACCGTTATTTATGGTGATTTTCATATGGCGCTTAAAATTGATGGGCATGATGCTAATATTAAGAGAAAAATGATTGTGGCTTTTGCTGAGCGCTATAAAATAAATGCTAAAGCGATGAATTCTGCCCTTGATAAATTGCTAAAGCAATTTTCTAAAAATTATCTCAATCTCTTTTTAATTGATATGAATGAGAAGAAAAAAACATTTTTAAATCAAGTGATTTTGAAAAGAATTGATGATTTAAAATAAAACCGAAATACTGTCCTATAATTAATCATGTGTACTTTTTTGTGAAGACATTGATTATGACAAGGACAGTTGATAGCTCTTTGTACAATACATTGGGTCTGCTTTATGAAAAGAACTATCTTTCAAGCCAATTAACGTCTGATCCCAGCCGAGGCGAACTGGATGTGTCGGCATTTCTCGACGGCAAAGAGCGATGTTTTCGAGCATTGGACAAAACCAAAATTCAAAGCAAAAAAACCATCATCCTGAGCACTTGGTATTTTCAATATATACGAAATCATAGCAATCTAGCCTATATGCGTATCATGCAACTGTTCGGTACATTGAAAATGCAAGGGTTCACAATCTATGTCCCAAACGAAAAAAAATTAATTAAAATCAACGATGAAGCCTCATTAATCGCTGAAATGCGGCACTATACGCCACTCACAACCCAGAGCACCCAGTTGATGGCAGCCCAATTACAACTATCAAGTGAACAAATAGATATCATCGATTTACAACGCTTGCGTGAATTATTACAAGGCCTGAGTCAGCATCATGTAAGCCCCTATGCCGAAGAAATTGATCCTTCTTTATTTGAAAGTCCTCCGCCAATCCCTGTTACAGGCGATAGAAAGCAAAGTCATATCCAGGAAGCGCTCATTGAACCTGAGGACCAATTTCGATTTTCTGGGGGTGAAATTGAATATCAAAGCCTTTCAAAAAAAATAAAACGCCATATTTATCAGCTAAGCTTTAGCACCCCTGAATGGGATGAAGGGGCCTATTTAAGACATGACGCTCATGAAACACCCCATCTAAAATCAGTCAACCTTGCCCATTTAAATTTGAAGAGCGAAGACCTCGAGACTTTCTTCAGAAAAAATAAACCCCTTGAGAAAATGTGCCTTTTATTCTGTAAGCACCCTGTCCCCTCACCTTTAACATTAAGCCCAAACCTGTTAGAGGATCTCGTCAATCTAAGAATCACCGAATGTCATTTCACGACCGAGACCCTATTGAGTCTCATTAAAACCGCACCAAACCTTGAATCAATTGATATTGACATGCGATCGATAAAACCTGCAACACCGCTTCTTTTCACAACAGACTGTCTGCGCCATTTAGCCTCTTTGACCGTGAGAGACATCAATACCACACAACTTTCAGCGTTTCTAAAGAGCACCCCCAACTTAAAAACACTGGATATCCATGAACATGATGACTTAAACGGTCTTGCACTGAATCTTCAGCCCGTTTCACTCAATCAGTTAACAGAATTACAGCTTTATGATACTTCTATCAATCAGAATCAATTGGCAGAAATTATTTTAGCGGCTCCACACTTAGAAAAAATCACACTCTTTCGTTGTATGGGCATTGAGAAAGGCGACCTCAATCTTGGACCTAAGCAATGGCTTCAATTAAAAACATTGAGCGTCATTGCCTCGAGTCTTTACTCAAATCAACTGTTAAATTTAATTCACGCTGCACCCAACCTAGAAGAACTTGACGTGAGTTCATGCGCACATCTTAGTGAGACATTCATGCAGTTGAAGCCAGGGGATTTGAAGCATATTAAAATCATTAAGATACCGCTCACGACAACACTTGCTGAACTTTCCACCCTATTCAAAGCAACGCCTCAGATCGAAATCATTGATTTAGCAGGCCACGAGAATTTAGGTTCAGCCCAATGGTCGTTTAAACCGAATGAACTAACGCAGGTTTATCAGCTGGATGTCTCTGGAACACCGATCAAAGCAAAATCTTTGTCCAATATATTATTGGCCACGCCTAAGCTTATCCATCTCAACCTCTCTCATTGCCGTGAGTTCAGTGACAGTCCCTTGACGCTAAAACCAGACCAACTGCTTCACTTAAAAACACTAAACCTGGAAAGGTCCCACATCACAGGACCTCAACTCGCAAGCTTTATCAATGCGGCACCCCATTTAGAAACGCTCGATATTAGCCATTGTAAGCATCTAGGCGTAAAAGCACTCCAATTGACGTCTAAACCACTCCATCACTTAAAAACAATCCATGTGGGATACCCCTACATCACCGCCCTGCAACTCGCCACACTGATCAAGAAAGCACCCCATTTAGAGTCCCTGTTTATTGATAACGTTGAGCTCAACAGAGACCAAATACAAGCCTTATTTTATTTAAGCCAAGCTAGGCTGCTTGATCTATTAGAACATTACCTATTTGAAATAAAAAAAGCAGCCCACGAAAGGCTCTATCCTATTGAATCCACCGCAAAAAACACCCAAGGCCTCACAAAGGCTAGTGCTGTCCAAACGAGCAGCCCTATTGGATTGCAAAAAGAGCATGTCATTGATGGCCAATTAAAAAACGACCCTACCAAAACCATCCAGGTCCATCAATGGTTTAAAGGTCACTTAACAACGCCAAAAACGAATTCCTATCACATTCATTCCTCTCTGTGGGTTCAACCCGGTGTTTTTGCAAATTACAAACCCTCGGATGAAGACTTAGAAGAGATTCATGCAGAAGTACAAGCCTCCAGCTCAGCACTTGGAAAAGTATTTAAAGAACACTCCAACTACCAATCAAATGACCATTACCAGGGCCAAATTGAGTTAGGCGAACTCCCCCCTAAGCAATGGATTCAACTCCCGGCCTTGAGTACGCATGATCAAATTAAAAGCTATGTAAGCCCTATCGATGGTTGTGAAATCAAGCATGATAAGGCTTCTGGCTACCATTATATCCGTGTTCAAGAACCCCTTGCTTCAGGGGTGCTCCATTGTATTATTGAATCTTCAGAGCTGGTGACAACACCTCACATCTCAGTCAGTCAACCCCTTATCAAAGACTTACAAACACTTCAATTCAACCCCTCTGGCAACTTAATTGATGATGAAACGCTGAGGCGCCTCAAACTAGCAGACAAACCCGCACTGATCCAAGCTCTTATTGAATTTTGTAAGTTTCCAATGGAGTCAGCCGACAATATATCAGGCAACCCCATTGAAATACTCAATCACCTGATAAAAAACCGTGCAGGGGCTTGCCGACATAGGGCCATGCTCTTTGTGGCAATGGCCAAAGAGCTAGATCTTAAAGCAAGGTATGTCAGCAATGCGAGCCATGCCTTTGTTACCCTCGATGAGGATGGTGTGCAACGCAGCATCGATTTAGGCGGTGCTGAAATGCAAGTAAAAGAAATTGAGATGCCACCAATCCAAGATTCACTGCCTCCTGAGATAAGCTCAGAACCACCTAAAGGCATCCTGTCATCTGGAGTGAGTCCAGAGCGTGATGCCCCTCCCCCTGTCCCAACCATTCCATTCTCAGAGGATAACCCTTTTCAAACCTGGAATAACCTTCCTCTTCAGGGAAAAGATTGGCCAACGCTCGCAGATGAACTAAGCTGTTCAGAGCCCCCGATTGCGAGACGGCTTCTCATTATGGAAGATTTAGATGCCATTGAATCACTCCATGAAGCGATGCTAGATACCCCTAAACCTATTTTTTTTACAGAACAATTAGATGCCATGTCCCTTCGCACCATCAACGCACACGATGGGATTTATGACATCGTCGATAGCCCCTTGGCCGCGTTCTTACACAGGGCCATCGCACACCCCGATCAACCCATGACCTGGTGTATCAATTGGTCAAACCCTAAGGCTGAACACGTGGGGCTGAATAGCATTTTGGATGATTTGAATAGACGATTGGGTGATATCCCCCTACCACCCCATTTACAAATCCTGGTTCTCATGGACAAACGCTCAGCCGCGCTGATGGGAGAGGACTTCTATTCTCGTTTTGATGGAATAAGCCAAGCCTCTAAATTAGGCGCTGAATCCCGAGATAAAGCAAAAAAAGAGCCGGTCATGGCCATTCAACCCGGTGATGCGCTCATCATCAATGGAGAGGATTGGAAAAAAGTGCTTTTGGGTGGTTATCATATCAATGGCAAAGCAGTCACCTTTGAGCCTGGTGCTCTCATTCGCGCAATAGACCACCATGACGAGTCCTTACGAATCCACAATGCCCCTTGGGAGAATGCTGAATTTCGTTGGTTCATGACAGAATTATTAAAAAGAAGATCTTTTTCGATGAATGGGCACGTGTATTCATTGCCAGATACGATGTCTATCGACTGTGTTAAGCCACAGTTGAATTACCCCAACATCCCCTCAGCCACGGCGAGCGCTAAACCCTCGAGACTGACTCAAAGTTTAATGGGCGTGGGATCTCTCCTCAATTTTTTTAAAGAAACGCCGCTCCGAGAGATCATCGTTGTTAATTCAATCACCTATGCTTATCTATTTCCTCACCACCGCGTCAGCGCTACGAAAGGCATCATCTCCTGCGAAGGCTTGTTAAAACAAAATGGGGTTTTAAAATTAATCATCACTGACAATTTATCTGAAACCGCATGGTTTAATCTGATCGCTACTGCTAAAAATAATCATTGTGACATTGAATTACAATGTGCACCCCATGTCAATGTCCCTGAAGGCCTTAAACACTGCGTGGCGCAAACGGCTCCCATCCAACCACAACAATCGATTGTACTGGCCATCACCAATGACATCGATTTTGCCGCAACAGAATATCCTAAGGCCCTTGTTATCCCGATTGGCCCTGATACACGCTTTGAAGAATTAACTTGCCATATCCATCGCGAAGAAGCGGGTTTTAGGAGTGAAGAAACACCTCTCTTGCAAGCCATTCGTGATAAAAAACCCATCGTATTCAAAGGGGAATTTTCAATTGAATTAGCAAAACGCCTGCAAACGCTTTTCACAACGCCCCCCTCACTCTATGTCAATGGAGAAATGATCCGCATTTCAAGTCCTATTACCCTGATAACAAAAGATAAAATGCCATTTGAAGGGGTGCTGCATCAAACCATCAATTATGACCCTGAGATCGATTTTCAAAAGCTAGAAGAACCCATGCAAAACGAGCTTCGGGTCTTATATAACACATTAGCAATTACCCCATGCCACGCTCATTTTATGAAGCTGCCTAAGGATAAATCATTGCAGAAAGCTTGGGTAAAAACCCTATCTCAACAACTCTGCCTGTCAGCTGGTCAATTAAGCCACCCCTTAGACGAAACCTTGCCTGAGGATGTTTTAAAGTATTTAGAAAAACACCCCTTTGTGTTTTTCTTGAGTGAAACAGGGGCTGGAAAAAGTTATTTTGTTGAACATGTATTGCGAAATTATGGTGCGACACATCATCGTCCCATCAGTATCCATCATGGGCTAGAGCACCTCAAAGCCTGGGCTCAAAGCGGTGGGGATGCGGTGCTATTTCTAGACGAAGCCAATTTGATCGCTGAGCATTTTCACTTGTTTGATAACTTAGCCCGCGGTGAACGTGTCATTTGGATAGAGGGCCAATCCTATCCTTTATCACCCCATCATCATGTTATTTTTGCAGGCAATCCTAAACAATACGAGGGACGATTTGAGTCTGATTTATTAAAACGCTTTCCCAATTATATGGAATTTAAAGGTCCGCGATTAGACAGAATTTTAACACCCTTGCTTCAATCGTTCGAGAGCCCCAAACACTTAATCCGAATCATTGAAGAATATTATCAAAAAGCCTTAGAGGCTGGGTTAAATATCACCCCACGTAATGCACAAATGATGTGCTTACGGGCCTTTATTCAAAAACAACGCCCAGAGAATCAACATTTCCCAGATGATTTTTTAATACGGATTGCCATTCTGAAAGAAATAGAAGCCTTAACAACCGATCACGCACTCACCAAAGAACTGAGCCAAAGCTTGCCTGGCCCTGAAAAAGAACAGGTAGAGGAAGCCGAAGCAGTCAATCTTCCCCCATTGAACACGGGCAATTTTATCATGACTGAATCCCGTAAAAAAACAGCGCTTTCAATTCAGGCCTTATTAAGCGTCCGCGAGAAAAAAATGAAAGGCGAGATGGATCAAGCCTTTGGAATCAATGGCATGGTGCTGGAAGGCAGCCCTGGGCTTGGAAAAAGCCGTTTGCTCATCGCCTTGCTTGACGCCCATCAAACACCTTATACCCTCATCTCAACCAGCAACCCTGAAACCTGCCGCCTGCAACTACTAGAAGCCTTTGATAAAGGGCAAGTTGCGATCATTGACGAATTGAACAGTTTTCCCGATGAGCAATTGCTCAATGCATTGCTTTCTGGCACTGATCTGAACGGCAATCCGCCTACAAAACCTGGGTTTTGCTTATTGGCCACACAAAATCCCATCACGTATCAAGGTCGACAAGCACTCTCTAAAGCCTTGTCCAATCGACTTCTCAAATTAAATCTTGCTGAGTATGAACCAGGCGAATTACAACAAATCCTTGAGGTCAAATTTCAACTACCCAAAGAAGAAGCCACCCAACTCATCAGTGCGTACAATGCCTCACACAATTATGCAAAACAACAAGGACTACTTCCTGCACCAAATCCAAGAACACTGTTTAAGGCTGCTGAGGCCGAGGCAACACAAAAAAATAAATCAAAACCATCTGTTAATTAACTAAAGATTGGGCATCAAAAAAATATTTTTTAACACCAATAGCCCACGGATAAACCATCACGTTATCAATCTGCTTAACGTATTGCTCTCTACTGAAACAAATGGCTTCACAATCACCAAAATCATGCGCAAGTGTTTTTAATGTTGATAAATGACGATGCTCCACCACCATGGCGCTTTTTATTTCAATAAATAAAATTTTCTGACCAGGGCGTTCAACGACCAAATCAATTTTTGCATCATCCTTGGTGGCCAAATAAGTAAAGCGATAATTACGATGACGATAACTGGCCAATTGTATACATTGATTAATAATAAAATGCTCAAACGCATCACCAAAAGCTGACGTACTTTCGATGAGTGGGATTTCAATTAACCGCATGAGTGCCCTCACCACCCCTGTGTCAAAAAAATAGAACTTTGGCTTTTTACTGAGCCGTTTACGAAATGAATGTTGAAATGGATGTAAATAATATCCAATTAACGTATCTTCTAAAATTGAAAAATAATCTTGCACAGTATAATCAGACACCCCTACATCCTGTGCAATATTTGAAACATTGATTTTTTTCCCGTTACTCTGTGCAGCCACCTCTAAGAAATGACGAAACGGTGCCAAATCGCGCACATATTTTTCTGCCCACACCTCTTCTTTTAAATATAAATTGACATAAGTTTCTAAAAAAAGCTGTTTTTCAAGGTCGTTTGTCAATTCAAATGGTTTTGGCAACATCCCATATTGCATTGCATGGGAAAGATTGAATTCTTCGCCAACCTCTAGATATTTGATCTAATTTTAGAAATTGTACGCCATTTTTTAAAAATAACAATCAAAATGGGGCCAAATACCAGGGTTAGAACTGCATACTGCAGGTTGAGGACTGAGATGCGATGGTCTCCTCGGCATGGCTTTTCACACGCTCAAAAAAGCGACTAGGTTGTAGTGGAGGCACCAGCTCCATTGCATTGGTTTCAGAAGCCAGTGCCTTGGATAGCATGCCTATTCGCTGCATCACATCAGGGGCTTTTGCCTCTAGCATGCTAAGCAGACTCGGTGTTAGTTGCTCGAATAATCCTGAATGGTTAAGCAACCCATCCTTTAATAGTTGAAAAAGAATCTCCCGACCCTCGCTGCTTTGAGCCAACCAAGCAATGGGTGGTTTATTTTCAGGCACTAAAGCCCCATCAAGGGGGTACAAAAACCAGATTTTTACAGGAATATGGCTAAGAAATTCTGGGACTATTAACATGAGCCTTCGAAGGATAATTTGGCCACTAGCCGTTGACGAGAGCCAAAATAATGGGGAACGATTCTTATGCAAACCAGTTTTTGGAGTGCAACATAAAGACCAAGCTGTTACTGGAATGTCTGCAAATAATTGGCGACTTTTATCACTTAGGTTCATTAGGCTAATCAGAATAGATCGCCCCCTATCATGAGCACAAAGCCAATAAAGAGCGGAGGTATTATCAAATCCACCTGTATTGGTACGATGGGGCATATACCAATATTTTAAAAGTTTTTTGGTAAATATTGAAGGCCGGATATTCAGTCGTTTCTGAAAGATGCCCTGACTGTCCGCGCTAAAGCAAAACCAAAACAACGGAGATGCATTGGCTCCATTTGACTCAGCATTGTTTAAGAGGTGTCGGGGCCTACACCACTGAATTGCAGGGATCGCTCTGAGCAGATCTGCTTTTATTTCAAACAACTTTTTGAGTATTATTTGACCGCCAGAGTTTCTTGTCAACTGGTAAAATGGTGAGGTATTTTCAAATACTCCTTGATTATCGCCAGTACAAGGCGCATACCAATCTGCTGTGGGTATGGCTTCATAAAGTTGCGGATATAATTTAAGTAGTCGACGAAAATGGGGAATCAGTGTTTCTGTTGTCAGAAGATAGAGTGCACTGCAAGTATAAACATCAATGGGATGCAAATGGCGAAGGGTTTTACACCAGTCCTCAATAGAAATAGCATTGCGAAGCGCAATAGCCCCCATGTTTTGGTCATTTTCCAGATATTTTAAAAACACTTCAAACGCTTCTGGATTATCCAATAATGAATCGAGCGCCGTCTTGCCATGAATATCAGTCATCAATACCTCACGATATTCAACGCCCCTGCCTGCTTTTAAAAATAGATCTAAATATAATGAAATCCTTTTGGGATGTTGTAGACTTAAATATTGAACTGTTTTCCCAGTGCGATCGACGGACTTCAACATCGCTATAAATTCATCTGTTGATAAACCACTCAGTAGCTTTTCAGCCGCCAAGTCTTCCCCTGAATTGATAAGCGCAAGAACTTTCAAGGGCACTACAAACCTAGATTTCACGACCGCATCAACAAGCGCTTGATGCTGTTGGGTATCCAAGACCGTTAATATTATCACTAGATAATTAATGAGTGCACCGTTAAATTTTGTTTCATTCAACAATTGGAGGTATTCGTCTGGTGGAAAATTAACCAGGTATGGCGTCCACTGATTTATAGTACGAATTTGAATTAGGTTATAAAAAGGCTTACACAGCGAGGAGGGTAGACTCGTTGTACTTAAGCACCCATCAACATCGACCATGGGCGAATGATTAGTCTCTAAGTAAGGGACGAGTAATTCTTTTTTTGTCGCCTCATTCAGACAAAGACTCATCCCTAACACTTGCTGATTAATGGGGTGCTTGATGATGCTCAGCGCTTGACTAGCGGCGGTTTCAATGCACTTCCCATCCTTTATATCCTGCACCACGTTTTCTAATACCGTTCCATCAGCACTACGACACTGTCCTAGTGCGTCTTTTAAAGTCTCAGGAAGGTTGTCGTAATAAGTAATAAACTGATAGGCTAATTCAGAACCTTGCTCTGAAGCAAAATAACCATTTCCAGAACTCTGGCCTGAAACACCCATTTTTTCTGCCAATGGAAACAAAATATCATGGTGAGTCGCACCCTCTATGCGGATGCGTCGAATAACACTGCAAAGTTTTGATAAGGCTTGATTATGCATTGCAACAGCCTGTTGAAACGCAGGATAATGATCCATGATTTGTTGAACCAATTGCTGGTATCTATCAAAATCAAAAGAAATGATTTCATCCAAAGACAGCACCATTTGATTCACTTTCACAAGCCGCATCAACGTCCTGAACTCTAGAGGCAAAGCGGCAAGGATGGAAGAAGGATCATCGATATCCTGTTCAGTCAGTTGAACCAACTCTATTCTACGTCTTTTTTGTTTAACATCCTGATGACGGATAGTTAGGCCAACCACTAACTGCGTGCGAATGCTCGGCATTAATATTTTAAAAATGAGCTGAAAGGAATAGTCTGGATATAGGACTTTGGCACAATTAAAATAAAGCTGATTACAATAATTTGCAGGATTGGCCATGAAATCCAAGCGCGTTAATTGATTCTGCTGTTCACGCTCCAAGCAGAGTCTAGAAAAGTCCATTTTAATCGCTTGTTCTTCAACCAGATGGATCATGGCTTCAAGCTTAAGGAGCTCCGCTTCAAGGTCTTGTTTTTCAACTGCTTTGATTAATGTAGGATAGTCCTCCAACACCTCTGGCAGTGCCGCTAAGCTTGCCCTATAAATTTTAGCTTCTTCAAGCAATGCATTCAGTTTGTTTATCATGGCATCATGTTATAAAAAAAACTACTGGCGGAAATATAGTGCATCCTGGTGTTTTTTTCAATATCTTTCCACCTATTTTACAAAGAGAGTTATTTACTTGAATTATCCCGATACGTAGTGGTTCTAGTACCGTTTCCATTTAGTTTTGACAGGTAGCGCTTAGATTGCGTTTAGATTTAGGTTTTGTAAGCTCTAAAAAAGCGCAGGACTAGCACCGCTAATCTGAGCATTTTTTAGAGTTTACAAAACCTAAAGATGAATGCAAGATAAG
>CANJHO010000101.1 GCA_947474165.1 Legionellaceae bacterium | reverse complement strand
TCGCAATGACGGGCTTTTATTGGGTCTAGACGCTTAAGGCAGCAGCATTAGGCCCTGACCCAACGAGTTTAAGTACGGAGCTAGCGCTTGTTGGGCCGAGGCCCAACCTACAAATGTTCTAGATATTTACTTACCGCTTTTTGTGGGAGAGGGGCTGGGGATGAGGGTGCTAATGTGTGACTCAGTTTCGAGTAATGCCAATATTTGTTCCATTACTCCTGGCGTAGTCTGAAAAACGTCATTTTCAATCACATCAATCTCATCTTCTTTTGCCTTTCTAAATGAATTTACGCATAATACGCCGTCTCTAATTCGTGATAGGTGTGTAATGATGGGTCTGAAAGAAATTGATAGTGGGCGTGATGTGCCGAATGAAATTAATGTCATCATTGAAATTCCGATGCATGGGGAGCCGGTTAAATATGAAGTTAATAAGGACTCAGGCGCGCTGTTTGTCGATCGTTTTTTAACGACAGCCATGTTTTATCCAACCAATTATGGCTATATACCTGAGACGCTATCAGAAGATGGTGATCCTGTTGATGTATTGGTGGTCACACCAGTTCCTTTAATCAGTGGGGCGGTGATCCGTTGTCGTGTCGTGGGTGTATTGAAAATGACCGATGAATCTGGTGTGGATGCCAAACTCTTGGCAGTACCCATCGATAAAATAACCACATTGTATCAATCCGTTAAAACACACATGGATTTGCCTCAACATTTGCTATTGTCTTTAGAACACTTCTTCAAACATTACAAGGACTTAGAGGAAGGTAAATGGGTAAAAGTTGATGGATGGGAAGGTCCAGACGCAGCCCATCAGGAAATAATGGCGAGCATCGCTCGATACCAGAAGGGATAAAAAATCGTAACACCCCAGGTACGTCATCCTGAGCGTAGCGAAGGATCTCAACTTGACCATATCCGAGCCATACGCAGGAGATCCTTCACTGCGTTCAGGATGACGTATATGCAGTTTGATGGAATAAAAAACAAATTTATCCACAGCCTGGGGAGTTACTAAAATGCATGGTTGAGATTTATTTGATTGCCATGTTTGTTGTATTGACAGTAAGGCCATTATTTAAGACAATGGATTGTGTATTTAACATGAAAGTGAATTATTATGCAATCCATAGAAGAAGTTTATAATGATTTAGAGCAAAACCACTTCAAGATACCGAGATTTTTTCGTCCATATAAAGATCGTACTGATATAAAAAGTGCTTTCATTAGGCCGTTCTATCATTTATATAGTGCTACTGTGGGTAGTCCTGTCTGTGTTGGCAACATTGCCCTTGGTTTACTGGGTACAGCGGTTGATATTTGTCTGCTTGATTTTCCTTGCGCCTGGACTGATTTTAAGTCTGCTGCAGGTACTTTTTTTGATGGGGTGCTGATGTTTGTGCTCAATCTACTCCTAATGGTTGCCTCATCAATAGCTATTGCTACCCGAGCAAGTGCCACAGTGGTTGCAGGCGTTGTGAATATGGGCAAGGCACTTTCTGATTGTTTATTTGGTGAGTCGGATCCACCGGCTGGCGGAGATGAGCCTTTAGTTTTGGCTGATCAAATAGATAATCTCTCGGCGATATCTTCAATACCCAGTTAATCCGAACCAATGACCGTCAAGGAGTCGAACCTTAAACAGGGCGCTACTGGCTAATGCGCGCGGTTCGGATGTTCATCAATAACCCGTGTTGTATGATGCTGCCGGTCAAAACCAAATGGAAACGGTACTAATACGCATTCTAGCGTGCAATTTTGTTCTTTATTTGATTTTATGGCGCATTATGTTTACACGCTGGGTGTGCTCGTATATTATGTGATTTTTTAAAAACCTTGGAGAGTATTATGACGAAATCTACAAAAGAAATTATGACTAGCTTAGCAACTAGTTCTCACCCTCTTCCTCAGTCTTGTAGCATATACAACTACGAACAATATAGACTAATTAGCGAGTCTAATAATAAGAGTGCTTCCGAGTTACCGTCGTTTTTCACCCCATTTAAAAGTCGTACCCATATAAAAAGTGCTTTAATTAGACCATTCTATCAATTTTATAAGGCTTCTTTTGATGTCCCACAGAACGTCGCATTAGCTGCTGTCAAGTTGCTTGCTGCGGTTGTGGATATTTGTTTGCTTGATTTTCCTTCTGCATGGAGAGACAGCAAATCAGTGGTATCTTGCCTTTGTTCTGCAGTGACTGACACAGTCAAAGACCTGTTGTTAACCTTAGCTGCCACCCTCGCTATTGGTACCCGTGCGGTCTCAACAATTGTGGGTGGCGTGGTCGATGGGTGCATGGATGTCGTTCGTGGGTTACCGCCGTATTTCACGTCATTCCAAAATCGTAGGGATCTAGAGGAAACTTTAATTAAACCATTTTCTTCCTTCAGCGATGCTTGTTTTGATGTCCCAAGGAATTTAGTTGTTGCTGCGCTCAGTTTGCTTGGTACAGCAATAGATATTTGTCTACTTGATTTTCCTGCTGCATGGGTAGACAGCAAGTCAGTTGTGTCTTCCCTTTTTTCTGCAGTGTCTGACACAGTCAACGACCTGTTATTAACCTTAGCTGCCACCCTCGCTATTGCTACCCGTTCAGTCTCAACGGTGTTCAAAGGTGTGGGTTATGCGGGCACGGCCCTTTCTGGTTGTTTATTTGGTGATCCCACTACAAAGGGTACTCCGGATGACTTGTTGGAAGCTGAACCAGAATTTAGATCTGTAAATTCTTAAAAATGGCACCACGATCCCTTGCCGGGACAACACCGGCTAAGGGATCGCATCTTTTTAGGTACGACGGCTGGCAATCGCAATAAAAATATACGTCCAGCCGTTGACTAAGAGCTCTATGGCAATGAACATGCCCAAAACCCACAAGCCACTGTAAGGCCACTGCATTAATATCAATATTCCAAGCACTATAGCTGTTAGGCCCGCGAAAAGTAACCAGCCCCAGCCCACGGCATGGCGGAGTTCAATGGCCATCATTAATCGTGCAATGCCAATGAAAATTAAGATCCATGCGATGACTGCTGTGATGGCTTCTGATGCAAGAATAGGATCATGAATAATCATGCTGGCTGCAATCAGATAAAGGATCCCCACCAACGCATGCCACAATGCCCCTCGCCAATGCTTGGATTTAAACACATCAATGATTTGGAATAAGCCAGCAATCATTAGAATAATGCCTAAAAATAACACACTAACCAGGGTTAAACTGACCATCATCCCTAATCCAATAAAGCCTAAAAGTACAAATAGAATACCTAAGCCCAGTAACCAACCCCAATTGCGTTTAAATTCAGCAGGCAATGGGTCGAGAATTGATTGTGTTTTTGGCATTATTCATTTCCTTAGTAAAATATAATGCTCGCAGCCACAATAACAGCGAGTCCAAAAATCATTTTATGCCCGCGCGCATTATAATAATTTGATATCAACACCTCTATTAATATCACAAACAAATTGGTTTTCAATATAAATTAAGGGATTTATGAGAACGGACCCCTGAGTGATGTCTGAACAGTTAATTATGGACGATTTATGATCTTTATGTTAATATCACGGGCTAACTTTAACGAGCGGAAGATTACTTTAATGACTATTCAACCTAAAATAGACACGGCGAAAAATGCAAACGAAACATTGATGCGATTACTTCCATTCGAGAGACGCATTTGGGAATTCATTCAAGATATGAGCGGCTCACTCTTTGCGAAAATACTCGCAAGAGTAGACTTGACTTTTCAACAGAAAGAAAAAGAAATTGATATAGTAACAACCGGAATTTTTGTCTTAGCGATAACCCACCATCAAGCAAGATATGCAGGGTTAAAAAGTAAGTCAGATTATCAAAGTCCATATCTATGGTATCCTGCTCGCGGATCGCATTATAAGGAATTTTATTATCTAAAAAGCTTCGACGAAGTACTTAAAATAAGTGGTATCATTGATACGCTTGAACTAGAACAATTCAAAACCGATCCTAATATACAAGATGAACTCATGGTCTTAGCCGTAGGCAATAAAATTATGAATGGAGAGCTGCCTTTTAGCTCAGGAAAATTCAAAGAAATTGTAGACAAACATACGCCGCATTGCCTTGCCTCTTATGGAAGGTTTCCAGGTAGGCAAGCCGAACTTCAGAGAGAAATTGAAGCGCTCAAATTATATTTAGATGAGATAGCAATTAAAATTAATCGGAGTCCACCATATTATTACACTTCTTTTATTTTAAATGAAACAGTGAATACGGGTTACCCTGTGATTGAAAAAATCTTTCATGATGCACTCAATGCAGCTTTTGCTAGCAATGAAAGGCCGGGTAAGAAAAAATTTATAGATGGACTTAAGACATTAAAAAGAGAAACCCTGGATAACTTTTCAACGAATAAATCAAATTTTGATTTTGATAATTGTGTGAATATTGCTAATAGAGCGCTATTTTTGGCCACTAAAGTGGGGTTAAATGCAGTGACCCCGATTGATGTTGAGCAATTTATTAGTTCAACACAAAAATATAAAGCGTGTTGTAATGTGTGGGCACTAGCCCTTGCTGTAATCATTGGTGCGGTCATTGGGATGGTTGCTGGCGCTGCAGTGGGCTTTGTGGTTGGTGATGTACCTGGTGCTGTTATCGGTGCCCTCAGCGGTTTTGTTGCTGGTGGTTTAACGGCTGGAGTCTCATTTACTATGTGGCACAGAGAAAAGCAATCATTGAATAAAATGGCTTCAGTAGCCCTTCAGTTTGATCATGCTGTTGACGCCCCGTCGATTATACATACATAATAAAAAATCGATCGTGACGGAGGTGGTTATGGCAACTGAAATCGTCTTAAGTAATGGGGATCCTCTATCAGTCAATTTAAGCCTGGATTTAGGAGACTATTGTATCGCTTGTCGTGTTCTTCGTGAGGACACGGCCACCTTTGAAAAAGAAGCGAGCACCTCGAAGTGTTCCCCTCAATTGGACATGCTGCAAGCCAAGATGAACGCTTCCAAAGCCCTCTATCAGAGCGAACGCTTAATTCTCGTTTCACTCATGAAGGGTTATTTAGGTTCTCAATATTGGGAAACAATAAAAAAACGCTTAAGTCAGCAATGTGATAAGCGTTGTCCGATTCAAGAAAAATTGAAGGCATGGATCCTACCACTGGATTCATTTGAGGGAGAGCTACCGCTGGTTATTAAGGGCATAGACGCGGGTTTTACTGAAATTCTACAGAATAGTATTGATGCGATTGTTAGACAATATTTAGAAAATGCTGCTGGCGATGGTGTGTTGAACATGCGATTTGAATTGGCTAGCAAAGACAATGCGGTTATTTTGACTATTTTGGACAATGCAGGTGGTTTTAGTGATCTACAACTAGAAAAATTCAACGAAAGTGTTTGTTTAAAAACCTATGGGTTTCTGGACGGGTCGCAATATAAAGAATCTGCCATTAATTTTTATTTTGGAAAACAACATTTGGGTTTGTCTCAGCTTTGTCGTTTCATTAAGGCCTCCTCAGTTGTTGAGTTAAAGGATCTCGGCTCAAGTGCGGTCTCTTCATTACAATTTGATAATGAACCTTTGAATATTCCTGAAAAAGAGACAATGCCTGGCTTACCTGCTGAAACGCGCTTGACAAAAGGGGCTAAACTTATTTTTACGTCTCCCCTGGTGTCGATTGCCCCAAAAAGAGTAGGCAGTCCATTTCCTCCATTGCTCCTAGGGTCTTTAGAGGGCCGAAAAAAAAAGAAAAGTGGGGAAACGCCCCTGTTAACTGGGGAATCTTCTCGGCTAGAACTTAACGAGAGCGGGCGGGTGCGATTTTTTGACGACAATCCACCTCAGAAGGTGTTGATGCCATTAAAGTCTCTTGACCTGCCATGTTGCGATGAACCGCGGTCATATCATTACCCACAAGTTTTCTGATCACCTCTTCCACTTCCGGGCTACCTTATGGACACATCGCTGCATAAAACAGTTCTGATGCGTGTTGTCCGGAATGTCGGTTAAAAGCACTCTAGCAAGACAGGCAATAAAGCATGGCTACAATAGGCTCCAATTTTATAAAAATCTTCTTGTTGATGTTCAGCAAGTGCATTCGCATTGTGGCTTGCAAGCGAATAAATAATCGGTGAATCCATGGATTCTATCGCCATTGAAAGTCCAACAGGGTATTGGTGTTTCGCTTGTTTTAAATAATATAACTCATTGTATCGTGTGGGCGCGTAAAGCGACTGCCACGGAGATGGCTTGCATAAGTTATACCAGCACGGTTGATACGTTTTATCAAATTGCCAAAGGGGACTGCTGAACAAATTAAATTCAAGTGATGGGGTGGAGGAGAGGGTTAATAGTTGTTGTTGGTGAATGGTGGAGAGGGCGATGTGATGCACGTTATTTAAGCCTAACACATCTTTAAACACAGCACTAACCTGGCTTTTGTAGGCGAAGAGGGTTTCTAAAAAAGCAGGGTGGGGCGTGATGCCTTGGTTTTTTATGTTCATTTATACTTCCATGTGAATTCATTTTTCATGCTTATTTTTGACGCATGTCGTTTTTATTAGTGATCCCTAAAATGTCGAGCTGATGACAAGGCCAAATCAACTATCTTTTTTGACTGGGCTTCATTCGCATTGATTTGGCTTAGATCATGGGTTAACTCCAGTAAAAAATCTGAGCGTTCATCCGAAGAACAAGTTGAATGATATAGTGCATTGGCTTGGGTGAAAATATAGTGGAGCAAATTTTTGTTGATGGTAAGGCTGGTATTTGAACCCAGATTATCCCCTGGGTGATTACCAAAAAGAAGCCATCCTGGTGACACATTCAGTTTTGAAGCCATATCAACTAATTTTAATGCGTCGGGAACGGCTTGCCCGCGAAGATATTTGCGACAAATTTGTGGGGAGTGGCCTGTTAGTTGTGCAAGTTGATGGATGTTGACACCTGAAGTGGAGCGATCCGAACAGAATCCTGCGGCCAATAGGGTCTCTTTTAATCGCAAAGCGAACTGCTGGGTGAAATCAAGCTTTGCCATCATGATGGATTGCTCCAAAAGAGAGAGTGTAACAAACTGGCATCAAAGGTGCAAATATCATGCCAAATGGAAACCATCAGTTTCGATTCGAAATCAATGGTTGACATTTAATAGGAACACATTAAAATGCAAACTGAAGCGAATATTGCTTCAATGCAGTCCAATTCATGGGTCATTCACGCGTGTGATGGAACAAATCGCAGGGTTGAACTCGCGTATTGAAGGAGAAAGTGGCGTAACCATGGCACCAACCTCGTGGTTTCATCAGGCTGGAATGATTCACTGACTATTCCAGCCTATTTACAGCTTTCAATAAGTTTTATCAAATTGTTTGCTTTGCAGCGCGAGTCTTTATATAATGACCGCCACGCCGTCCCTGAGGTTGAGCGGATTATAGGCACGTAGCTCAGTGGTAGAGCACCACCTTGACATGGTGGTGGTCGGTGGTTCGATCCCACTCGTGCCTACCAAATTAACCCTGCCACGCAGGGTTTTTTTTTGAGGCAATGGATACATAAGGAACACAAGATGCCAAATATTAAATTACCTGACGGAAGTTTTAAATATTTTGAACAGCCTTTGACCGTTTATGAGCTGGCGCACAGTATTAGCCCCGGGTTGGCAAAAGCAGCCCTTGCTGCTCGTGTTGATGAGCAATTGGTGGATACCAGTTATTTATTATCGCGTGATTGTGCCTTGGTTATCCTGACTGAAAAAGACCCTGAAAGCCTTGAGGTGATTCGGCATTCAGCGGCGCACTTATTGGCCCAAGCGGTTAAATCATTGTTTCCTACGGCACAAGTGACCATTGGTCCTGTGATTGATGATGGCTTTTTCTACGATTTTTCTTATGCAACACCTTTTACACCAGAAGATCTGCAGCGCATCGAAGAAACAATGCAGGCGCTGGTGAAGGCTGATTACCCCATTACCCGTCGTGAAATGCCACGTGATGAGGCCATTGCTTATTTTCAAAGTCTTGGCGAAGCATACAAAGCGAAAATTATTGCAGATATCCCTGAGGGTGAAACCTTGTCGTTGTATCGCCAAGGCGATTTTGAAGATCTTTGCCGTGGGCCCCATGTGCCCTCTACAGGCCGTTTAAAAGCTTTTAAATTGACACGCCTTGCCGGTGCTTATTGGCGTGGTAATGCAGAGAATGAAATGTTACAGCGTGTTTATGGTACAGCATGGGCCGATAAAAAAGCCTTGGCTGATTATTTACACCGGCAAGAAGAAGCTGAAAAACGCGATCACCGAAAACTCGGGAAGACGCTGGATTTATTTCATTTTCAAGAGATTGCTCCTGGTATGGTGTTTTGGCATCCTAAAGGGTGGACCATTTATCAGTTGCTTGAAAAATATATGCGGGGCCGTTTGTCCGAGTTTGGTTATCAGGAAATTAAAACGCCGCAGTTGGTTGATAAAATCCTATGGGAACAATCAGGACATTGGGATAATTTTCACGACAATATGTTTTTTACGGAAACCGAAAATCGACAGTATGCAGTCAAGCCCATGAATTGCCCCTGTCATGTCCAAGTTTATAATCAGGGCCTTAAAAGCTATCGTGATTTACCGCTTCGGCTATCTGAGTTTGGTAATTGTCATCGTTGTGAACCGTCTGGCTCACTTCATGGCTTAATGCGGGTACGAAATTTTGTGCAAGATGATGCGCATATTTTTTGTACCGAAAATCAAATTCAATCGGAAGTGGCGATGTTGCTTGAATTGGTTGAGTCTGTTTATGCTGATTTTGGTTTCACGGACATCATTTATCGCTTAGCGCTGCGGCCTGAAAAACGGGTTGGCACGGATGAAATTTGGGATAAATCTGAAGCGGCACTCAAAGATGCGCTCTTGAGCAGGCACATTAAATGGGTTGATGCGCCAGGTGAAGGGGCGTTTTATGGACCTAAAATTGAATGTTCTTTGGCAGATTGTTTGGGTCGCGTCTGGCAATGTGGTACTATTCAGGTTGATTTTTCGATGCCAGAGCGATTAGGGGCTCAATTTGTGGCAGAAAATGGCAGCCGTCAAACGCCCGTGATGCTGCATCGCGCTATTTTGGGAACATTTGAACGGTTTATGGGTATTTTGTTGGAGCACCATGCTGGGAATTTGCCCTTGTGGTTGGCTCCAATTCAAGCGTCTGTTCTCACGATCAGTGAAAAACAGAACGAATATGCGACGAAAATTACTCAAATTTTGCAAAAAAAGGGTATTCGTGCAAATTTTGACTTGAGAAATGAGAAGATTGGCTTTAAAATTCGCGAGCATACTTTACAGAAAGTGCCCTATCTTTTGATTATCGGTGATAAAGAGGTTGAAAATGACCTCGTTACGATACGTTCTCGAGATGGAACGGATTTAGGTGCAATGACGATAAACGCAGTTTGCGATATACTATGCTGCGCGCGGGCATAAACTGCGGTTTTTTGGCGGCGTTATTTTTGTTATGGCATGATTTTTGAAACGAAGTGTAATGGTTCTTCTATTCCTAAGTTTCAAAACCGTACCGTGGGGAAAATAACAAGGCAAAAACCGCGGTCTTGTCCCGCGCGCAGTATTATGCGCAGAAATTATTATTAAACCAGCTGGAGGATTTAACCATTAGTGCATCAAATAAGCGTGAAAGTGATCGCGCGCGAATCAATGAACAAATCAATGTACCTGAGGTACGCTTAATTGATGTTGATGGCAATCAGGCTGGTGTAGTATCAACACGCGAAGCTTTGCGTGCAGCGGAAGAGGGCGGTTATGACCTGGTGGAGATTTCGCCAACGGCCAAACCGCCGGTGTGCCGTATTATGGATTATGGTAAGTTTCTCTTTGAAGTGAGCAAAAAACAAGCTGAAGCCAAGAAAAAGCAGAAGCAAGTTCAAGTCAAAGAAATAAAATTCCGTCCTACGACGGAAGAAGGGGATTATCAGGTCAAGCTACGCAACCTGGTACGTTTCCTGAATCATGGCGATAAAGTCAAAATCACACTGCGTTTTCGTGGTCGTGAGGTGGCTCACCAGGATCTTGGTATGAAGATTCTCGAGCGCGTGCAGCAAGATACAGCGGAGTTTGCTGTGATTGAGCAACATGCAAAGCGCGAGGGTCGTCAATTACTGATGGTGTTATCGCCGAAGAAGAAATAACGTCACTATGGGTCGCTATCCAGGAAATTTTTCCACGCGATCTCAATGCGGAGTACATTTGTTATGCCAAAATTAAAGACACATCGCGGGGCAGCTAAACGCTTCCGTAAAACGGCGAGTGGTGCGATAAAACGTCGCGGCGCTTATAGGAATCATATCCTCACCAAAAAGTCGACCAAACAAAAACGTCATTTGCGCGTTGGTTCGGGCACATTAAAACCATGTGATGCGCGTCTGGCTGAGCGTATGTTGCACGGTAGTTAAGGGGGGAATGAACAATGCCAAGAGTTAAACGTGGTGTGACAGCAAGAGCTCGTCACAAGAAAGTTTTAGATCAAGCGAAAGGTTATTCGGGCGCGCGTAGTAGAACCTACCGAGTCGCAAAACAAGCGGTGATTAAAGCAGGTCAATATGCATACCGTGATAGGCGTCAAAAGAAACGTCAATTCCGAGCATTATGGATCGTGCGGATTAATGCACAAGCACGTGAATGTGGCCTTTCTTATAGTCGTTTAATTGATGGTTTGAAAAAAGCTGAGATAGAACTGGATAGGAAAGTGCTGGCTGATATGGCAGTGCATGATAAACACGCATTTGCAGCCGTTGCAGAACTTGCAAAAGCAGCCCTTGCCTAGTGCCTCATCAACATTGAATCCTCGGGTTGGCATCCTAGCTTGCATGCATCTTTAAACGATTTTATTAGGCAAAAATGCTCAGATTAGCGGTGCTAGTCCTGCGCTTTTTGCCCAATAAAATCGTTTAAATCTGAACGCAATCTA
>CANJHO010000100.1 GCA_947474165.1 Legionellaceae bacterium | reverse complement strand
TCAACCAGAACCACAACACAATTATTTGAATGCAAATCAATTCCACCATATAGTTTCATTCTAAGCTCCTTTATTAACGGTTTTTGTTTTTTCGAAACTAAACTTTACCGTTAATTCGAAGGAGCTTTCTATATGATTATCACGTCTTGGCTTTTGCCTTTTCTATTTTGCGATGGTAATACTAGGGCAAAAAGCAAGACGCGACCCCAATGTTCGCAATGTTTTTCTCCGACCCCAATGTTTTTCTCGACCCCAATGTTTTTCTTGTCTTGATGATTATTAACCATGTTCATAAAATCATTGATATTTTTTAGAGTTGATAGGCCAAGCACAAATTCAATTACCTTTGGATCTTGGTTAATTTTAAAATATGCCTCTGCGTCTTCTTTTCTCCAGGTTCTTAAAATAAGCCTTTCTGTTTCAATAATGGTGGTTATATTGTCTCCGATGAGCTTGTTCTCAGCAATTTTTCTAATTGTGCTGCAGGGTATGGGGTTGATTTGTTTTCTTTCTGAAGCTTTTGGAAAAATTCATCCATGAGCAATGCAATGGGAGCGTATTGATTGATAATCGTATTAATTGCAGGCGGAACATTACTGAGTTCACCGGCAAGATATTCACGCAAGCGAATTTCCCAATGTTCCTTACCAAAAAGTGATGTGATAATGCAGTGAAGTAGGTTTACTGCCGCGCAGGCTTGATCATAGGATTGATGCTGTTTTAAAAATTCTACTTCTTCTGCTGAGAGATTGAATTTTGATGATAATGCCAGTCCAAAATCGCTTAAATAGAGCCGCTTACCGTCGGTGAGTATATTTTTAAAGTGTGCATCAAAATGCATCAAGCCGTGCGCATTCATATACTTGTTTGTGGCTTTGAGATGTTCGTCAACAAATGCAACTGCTGTTTCAGCACTATCGTCACCGCTAGCAATTTGGGTGCTTAACCACTCATGCAAATTTTGTGGCACATATTCAAGAAATAAAGCGATATGCGCGGATGCTTTATTAAGATCGGTGACACGTTTACGGATAGCATTAGAATTTCCCCAGTACCGGCAGTGCTCTTCAATATCACCCCAATAGTCAGTATTGAGATCACCTGGACCACTCGGCAAAATACGCCAATGGTACATCATAGGGAAATTGATGCATTCTCCCGTGATCGTCCAGTTGGTTGTCATAATGTGCGTTGCAAGCTCACGCCACGCTCCAAAGCCAGCTGAACCAATCCCATATTGATAGCTAAGTGGCAAATCAAAAATATTGGCTGTAGACATAAAATGCTGAGGCAGTTGCTCAAGATCAGTCAACGGTACTTTTTTAACAAATACGGGCGTGTCGTTAATAGAAATTAGGGCGGACTTACCACCGATACCTTCATGCATCGGTTTGCCGTCTGCTAAAATCTGCTTTAGCTTTTCATTGCTTAAGGCTGAGAGATTTGTTGCGATTTGACTATAGAGTTTTATTCTTTGCATTTATGGCAACCTGCTAATCACGTTATCTACAACGAATTGATAGGCTTCATCGAAATCCCAATGCAATTTCGATGGCAATAACACACTCATATCCATATGAAAGTCGCGATGATCCTTTTTCAGCTCAAGATTCTTTAGAAATTCTGCGCCTGTAACCTTGACGTCGTTATAAGTGCAATACTTAGAGAAAATATCAAAAACTCGATTTAAGTTAATTAAATTGCGATCTGTCACATACCACAAATCAAACAAATCCCGTCCTTTGCGACGTTGATAAAGAGCGCGCAACTTAGTCGCCATTAACTCATCCATTTCATAAGTAATGATATTTGTTTCCCCTTTGAACCAAGCTGAATCCATAGAGAAAGGTACTGTTTTTAAGGGCAAAGCTTGAAAATGTTCTGTTGTGTTTATTTCAATTTTTAGCTTTGCCGGAATTTTATTAGCAGATTCATATTTGTAGATAAGCTTCGCACTTCGCTGTGTGATTTTCCATTTAGGATCACCTAACCAGGGTTTTAATAGTGCCCTAATAGCATCTATCGTTTGTCCAATTGGATCAGCATTTTTTTGAACAAAATCGATATCTTCACTGTATCTTGCCGGAGGATTAATAAATAGTTTATTTAGTGCTGTACCGCCACGAAAAACCAAAGCGTCTTTGACATGAGGATCATTATACAAATCAATCAAAGCACGGCTAATCATTAAGTCCTGTTCTATCTGTTCAGTCATTTGCCATGGAACCGTTTTGCGCCAATTCTCAATAAAAACTTCTGGGATCATAAATCGCTCTCTATTTCTGAATTTTCAATAATTCTCCACTTTTTACACCTTGAATAGCCTATTTTTGAGATTTCAGATGCAAGAGGCAGATAATTTGGTTTATTTTCTTGAACATACTGGGCAAGCGCATTAATCATTATTTCAGCATTATTTTCATCCATCACATCAATGTGATCCAGGATATAACCAATACGCTGCAACTGATATTCTGCATGGGTATCTTTCGCAAGATTGATGAGTTTTATAGGATCTAACGCTTCAAAAAGCTCTGAGAAAACGGTGGCGATATGATTTAGGCCGCCTGCATGATTGGGATATTCGAGCAAATCAAGAGCAACCAGTTCAGGGGTTGCCACCTTAAGGTAGCCAGTACTCACGGTAATATCTTGAGTGGGTAATTTAAGCACAGATTTTTTATAAATATAATCAATTTCCACATCGCCAAAAATGGATGGGTGCTTAATACGCTTGTCTGATATCACTTGGAATCTAGCGGGTTTTTGATGGGTCGCTCCATGAAACAATCCTGCACTTAGAAGAGCGACATAATAATGAGCCCCCATATATTGCATAACCAAAGGCACCAATTCTTGGGGAGGGATAGAGCCATGCGGTTGATGTTCTGGCGGGACAATGACATATAAACCTCTCGCGGGTGAGATAAGATCCCCGGTTTTAAGTAACCTATGTAAGGCCACTCTCGCATGACTATTTGAAACGTGAAATTGCTCAAGAATATCCAGGATAGTAAAGCAGCGCCTTCCATCTTTTCGAATATCTTTTATGTATGATTGCAAGTTCATAAAATTACCATGCCCCTAAGGTTACCATTATTGTAACTATAAGAACATGATAACTTTGGACTGCTTACAAGTCAAGCATAAGCAAGATGTTTCAAGATTGCTATGTCCCCATGGTTACAAATAATGTAACTTTACATACACTGGACTTTAGCCATTTTCCAGAATGATACAATCCATACCTCCCCGTAAATTCCATCCAAACAGTAGTGATTAGACACCTCATGTGAGCCCGCACGGGTACATCAAGACCTAACGTGCGGCAAGAAACCAATAAAACGCCACATTGCTAAAATTTTGCTATAAGCATCATAATATCAAATCAAAGTTAGAGGATGAATCATGCGTATTCCGTTGACTGAGCCGACAGCACCAAGGTATATCACTATCAACCAAGAAACCAATCAGGTTCATCTGATGGTGCCTGTTGTTGGTGGACAAGAAATCAGTACCGATAATACGTGTAAAGCAACCGTGGCATTAAGAGCATTTTTTGATGGTGGCGCGCTTCGTGAGTTAACAGCTTATAAAAACGCATTGGCATTTGATATAGTATTGCTGGGCGTAGACAATCCCCAAAGGGTAGCTAAAGAAGCGCGGCTGGCTCAAATTGAAGCCTATATTGGGGCAGTTTCAGCGATGCAGCATGGTTATGGTGATGCGATGACGGCACTCCTGACAAGGCCTTGTAATTTATACAGTATCCAATTAAGACCTCGTGCCCAAGATAGCCAATCTAGAGTGGTTAATCCTGCATTTAATATTGATCGCCATAATAATGCGGCAGGCACCCCTTTATCTGCAATGTATAATGCAATGCATTATACGTTTCCCACCACAGTGATAGCCGTGCGGGACCCACGGGCCAGGTTAACTGCAGCCGTATTAGCGAATTTACCCGCATCGCCAATCTTGACAGACATCCAGCGGGTATTAAGTGAACAATGTCGCCAATTGTTTAATTTAGATATTGATTTTACACAACAGTCTGATAGTACGCCTGTCAATCAAGCGTCCATCGATGACTTGATGGGGTTTGACGAAGACTCACCTGCAACACCACAGGAGTATATTGAGGCGCTATTAGGCGCTCGTGCCAGTGACGTGTGGGAGACTATTCCAAGCCCACCTTTTTATAGTATTCCTGCAACAACAGCTGTTGATGAGCGAACGGAGTGCTTGTCCATACTGACCCAATTTTTTCTAGCGAATCTGAATATCTACTGCAAAGCTCGCGGCATTAGTGCTCAAAATTTTGGTACGATACTGGATGCATCTCCTCATTTAAGCAATGAATTAGTCCATGTTGTTGCTGCTGCATTAACTGCAGGAGACGAGGTAGAAAGTCAGCTCTGTGATTTTTGTAACGCACATGTGGATGAATTCGGACTATCTCGCCCCCTAACTGCAGGCGATGTGATGGCAATAAAACAAAAATTTGAACGAACTTATCGAACGGTCACGGCCACCAAAGAAAACCCCCACATGGATGATTTTATGATATTGGACGGTGATGTCACCGGTGAAACCGCTAAATTTGTTACCCATCAAGGCGCTATTTGCACAAATTTTGCGGAAATCGTTGATGCGGCCTTACCGAACCAAGATTATTTTGCCCATGTTCGTGAGGATTTCAAAGACCATCCTGCCGAGATGCCACACAAAAATGAATGGGTTGCAGGCGACATAGAAATAGAGCCTGAAGCCCTGTTGGAAAGAACAACGGATGAGCAATTTGAGCGTCTGCCCGATGCAGTCAAAGTAGCGTGCCGCGCACACCCGACATTTCAAATGCGTCAATTTTTACCTGGTGTGGCAAAGGGGAAACAAGACGAGGCCCATGCCTTATTAACGGCATCACCAGGCAATAAACAAGACATGCTCAGGACCCCTGGTGTATTCACTGATTATTCCGGCCGAACTTTCAATTGTACGGCCTTTGAGTACGCGTATTGGGCCAAGGATACTCACATGTGCCGCATGCTAGAGCGTCACATGAATGACGAAACGAAAGCGTATATGTTAGCACGCATCAATGAAATAGAGTACCTCGATGCTGCCACAGGTCAACCGGTGGGTCTTGTCTATAGCCAAGAAGGCCTCGAGCACCGCAGTGCTCATTTTGACTTGACGCCACTAAAAAATACACTGCAGCGATATGTTGACGGTTATGATAACTGGGTACGCGCAAATAACTGGGCGGCGCTAGAGGGCGCTTGGATGGAAGTAGGCATTCTGCAGCGTAATATGCCGGTTCATGTGCTGAATGAATATTGTCACCCGGACCGGTCATTTTCCCCTCCTCCTCGGTTTAATGAAGAGACCTTACCCAGAAGCGTAAGCTTTTATAATTATAATACGTCTCGTGAGCAAGCTTTGTTTCCATTGGTTGTTTCTGATACTTCCGGGCTGGGTATTGATTTTGCGTTAATTCGCGCGGCGAGCGGGGGGCGCGGGCCGCGCGGGGCGGAGACCCCGGGCGGGTCGAGCGCGGAGATCGATTTGGCGGCCGTTAGCCGCCTAGATGAAGTAAGAACCGTCGATCTCACGCGTTCGCGGGAGAACCTACAGCCGACAGATCCGGAAGCAAGTCATAGTATGGGCGTTCAATAGCGTGCTGAAGTAACCCGGCTGCATAAGCGGCCGGGCCAATGTCCCAACAAACCTCTAAAAACCATCCTAATAGTTCCTGATACTGCCAACTTTGTGACGTCCTCAGTCGGATAAACACACATGGGTCGTCTTGGCTTTTGCCTTTTTTATTTTGCGATGGTAAAGGGCAAAAAGCAAGACGTGACCCCAATGTTTCCGCTAAGATTGCCAGCGAAGGGGTAGAATCTTGACAAGCCATACTCAAATCATCAAACAACAGCAACAAGTTGCCCGATGTGAAAAATCCCTTGTCCTTGAAAAACTTAAAAAACGCCGCGCCGACACACGGCGAAAAATTGAGTTTGGTGGATTGGTTGTTAAATCGGGAATGGATGGGTTTAATAAATCAGTTATTCTTGGTGCGTTATCTCATGCGATGCAATTGATAGAGAATGATGAGAATTATTTACCGTTGTTTGAGTCGATTGGGGATCGTTTGTTTTTAACTTCGCCGTAAGAGCTTTTTAAAAAGCCATAAGAACACTATATTTCACAAGCTTAATTTTAATTAAAAACAAAAATAATACATACAAAATATAGCATGTATCTTTTTGATAGTATATTATGTATGTAATTATTTATTGAATAATAAAATTATTACATATGAACTATAGTAATCTGGGTGGCGTAAATACAATAGGCTTAGGTAAATTAGAGCGAGATCAATATTCTGCGTTGCTCAGAGAAACCCATGTAACAATTACTGTTAAAGAGGCCGCTAGTATTTTAGGATTAGCTAACAATAAAGCGTCTATGTTGTTGTCTTTGTTAGCGAAGAAGGGGTGGTTAAAGCGTATTTATTATGGCGTATACCTTCCTGTACCGCTTGAGTCGCCAACGAGTAATATTGTTGCAGAAGAACCATTTGTCATTGCGGAGAAACTATTTTCTCCTTGTTACATTGGCGGCGTAAATGCGGTAAGTCATTGGGATTTGACTGAGCAATTGTTTCGTACAATTACGGTGATGTCGCAAAAACCAGTGAGAAAAAGGCATGAAACTATTGCTGGTTGTGAATATTATATACATACAACTCAGGCGTGTTATTTTTTTGGTCTTAAATCGGTATGGTTAAATGATGTGAAGATACACATCTCCGATCCTACTCGCACGATCATTGATTTACTGATGTTTCCAGAGTTTTGTGGGGGCATCCGCTTTATTGTCGATGTTATTCAAGCATATTATCGATCCCCGCATAAAGACTTTGACTTGATGGTTGCTTATTTAGAACAAACAAAAAATGGTGCTGTAATTAAGCGACTAGGGTTTTTAATTGAAAAGTTTTTTCCTGATGAAGAAAAATTAATTCAATTTTGTTTAATGAACCTAACCAAAGGTTACGCCAAGCTCTCAGCTGCAATGGATTGTGATAAGTTAGTTAGTCGT
Organism: Legionellaceae bacterium; assembly: GCA_947474165.1. GTDB lineage: Bacteria > Pseudomonadota > Gammaproteobacteria > Legionellales > Legionellaceae > CANJHO01. The sequence continues at coordinate 3,861 of CANJHO010000100.1, read as the reverse complement.
TGGAGTCTGTGGGTTCCTAGTGGTTGGAAAGAGATACGCCATGATTCATAAGCAAGAAATAATGACTATGGCAGCAAAATATGGTTTGTCTGCCAATTCAATAGAAAAAGATTATGTATTGAGTTGGTTATTAGCGGGTATTTTTAATGCCGAAGAATTGAATCAGAAATGGATTTTTAAAGGCGGTACGTGTTTAAAAAAATGCTATTTTGATGAATATAGGTTTTCAGAAGACCTGGATTTTACAATTACTGATGACACACATATTAACGTTAATTTTTTGTTGGCAGAGTTTGCAAAAATTTCCGATTGGATTTATGAAGAAACAGGGATTTCAATTCCTTCTGACGAGATAAGGTTTGAGCAATATGAAAATCCTAGAGGAAAAATGTCGATAGAAGGTAGATTTTCCTATAAAGGTCCAATGCAAAGAAAAGGCAGTAATGCGACGGTTAAGCTGGATTTGACTAACGATGAGATTTTAGTATGCCCACCCGACGTAAGATCTATTCTTCATCATTACTCAGACATTGCGGTATGTAATAAAAATCTAATTTATACTTATTGTATTGAGGAAATAATGGCCGAAAAATTACGGGCACTTGTTGAAAGAATGCGACCCCGTGATTTGTTTGATATTGTGAATATTCACTTTGATACACGTTGGAACTTGGATCCAAAAGTGGTCTATGAGATTTTGGTCAAAAAGTGCGCTTTCAAACAAGTTGCGTTGCCAACTTTATCGTTAATTAACTCCATGGACAGTAAAAAAGATTTGATTACTGATTGGAGTGCCATGCTTGCCCATCAAATTGCTAATTTAAAACCTCATTCATATTATTGGGATAAGTTAAAGATAGTTTTTGGTTGGTTGTATGAAGGGACTACTGCCTAGCACTGCCTGATACAACAGTGGCGAAAACGTGCCGTAACTGTGGTTGATTGTAGTGTGTTTGTGGCAGTTCTAGGCAGTAATTCGATGATTTGATGCATCGTAAGTTGTTGATTTATAATGTTTCCTATTATTGAGTACAAGGCTTCGAACCAAGGTGTCGGGGGTTCGAGTCCCTCCGAGCGCACCATTTAATTTCTTCAAAAGCAATAAGTTAATCAATTAGCGTCACAGTCCAAGTACTTGGTATTTGACTAAAGGTGACGAAAATGTGCCGTAAAACGGCTGAATTTAGTAAAATAATTGCTAACATAGCCCCATACAAGTACATTTTTTGATGGATTTCTAAAATAGAGAGCTTGGTTATTTACCAAGTGCTTGCATCCAATTGTTGATTGAAAAAACATATACTAATATAAAATAATGATACTCTGAAGGCTTGAACACAAATGATCTTCAGAGTAGAATGCAGAGCTATGAATATAGTAGATTTGTTAAAACAATCCGAAGGAAAGACTCTGGAATTCAAAAGAGACTTATCTTCTCCAACAAATATCCTCCGAACCATTATCGCTTTCGCCAATACTGCGGGAGGCGTTTTGATAATAGGTGTTGAGGATGCAACGCATTACATTGTTGGTGTTAAAGAACCGCATGAGCTTGAAGAAAAAGTGGCTAACCTCATTAGCGATACCATTGCCCCGCATATTATTCCGGAAGTAGATATTATTCCATGGAGAGATAATTACCTTTTAGTGATCCGCGTTTTTCCTAGTTCTAGCAGACCTCATTATTATAAGAAGCAAGGTCCTGATGCAGGAGTTTATATACGAGTTGGCTCAACAAATAGAAGAGCCGATGAGGAAATGATTAAAGAATTAAAGCGAATAGTTCGTAACGAAACTTTTGATGAGCAACCTATCTCGAATCTAAGCTCTGAAGCAATAGACTTCAGAGCTGCTTCAGAGCAGTTCGAGAAAATAAAGAAGCTCTCTGAAAAAGATTTAGAAACCCTTGGGATCATAGTAGATTATCAAGGTAAAAAGGTTCCCAGTGTCGCTGGGTTGCTATTATTTGGTAAAGAAAGAGAAAAAAAATTTCCTGATGCGTGGATTCAAGCTGGACGATTTCAAGGGTCAGACAAGAGTTATATTTTAGACAATGCTGCATTTCATAGTTATCCCATCAAAGCGATTGGAGACGTTCTTGAATTTATCGAAAAACATGCTATGCAGAGTTTGAAAATTGACGGAATTAGGCATCAAAAAGTATGGAGTATCCCCCTTAAAGCGGTGCGAGAAGCGATTATCAATGCTGTTGTACATGCTGACTACAGCCAGCATGGCTCTCCCATTCGGGTAGCTATTTTTGATGATCGTATAGAAATTGATAATCCAGGTTTATTACGTTTTGGGCTAACCATTCCCGATATTAAGCAAGGTATATCTAAATTAAGAAATCGTATTATTGGACGTATTTTTCATACTATCGGATTGATAGAGCGCTGGGGAAGCGGTATTCAGCGCATAATAAGCGCTTGTGAGGAGGGTGGTTTTCCTGAACCAAAATTTGAGGAGTTAGCAACCCATTTCAGAGTAACAATTTTTACAACCCGTATTAAGATCCCGATCATTCCTGATATTACCAATAAAGCGATTCTTGAAGTTCTTAAGCAGCATAATGAAGGATTAACTTCAAGCAAGATAGCTGAAGAGATAAAATTATCTGTTCGAACAATTAGAACACGGTTGTTAAAATTAATTGAATTGGGACTTGTGACTGAAATAGCGTCTAGCCCACAAGATCCTTATCGACTATATTTTTCAAGTGATGATTAAGTAAGGAATATGATGACAACTACATACGCAGAACCACTTAAACAGGAACTGTTAGATCAGGCTGCTAAGGATGATAAAGCACACCCTTGGCGAGTCTGTCCATTAGGCCAGTATTTTGTTCGTACTCATCTTGAACATATACCTCCATCCAAGATACATCCACAGGGTGAAGTCATCACTAGGCATGAACATTGCGCCCATAATCCATCGCATAAAGATATGTTGTCATTAGATGAAATTCATGTGGTTTCAAGTAAACATTTTGAAGATCTTTCAGGGGCGCCTACAGCGGGTATTTTGACTGACTTTGATAATGCAGATACTTATGATCAACTCATTCGTGGCTGGGTTCGTTATTGGAATGATATTTTTGGATTTGAAGAACCATTGAATCCAAATTTAATAAAGGCATTAATGGCTACTGAATCAAGTTTCAACGAAAAATCTGCGACTAAAAATAAGAGAAACCGTGCTCGCGGATTGTTACAGATTACCGAACAAACATTGCATATTTTAAATGATCATAAGGGTGAACTCAGCAATTATCTAATGTTTATTAGAGCTCAAGATCTTTTTGATCCATCCGTTAATATTTGCTGTGGCGTGCGTTGGCTGTTTAGAAAACAAATCACTGCTTCTGCAAGATTGGGACGGAAAGCGACCTGGGAAGAAGCTGTGATTGAGTATAAATCCTATTGGGACGAAATGGAGGAGGGTAACATCCCACCTGCGATACTCCGGTTTCGAAAATTTTACCAGCAGTTGGAAGGTAAATAGAATGCTGTGGCATGTCCTTTTTAAAGGAATTATTCCCATTCTATTACTCTGTGTTTCAACTGATCTTTTTAGTCTTAACTTAGATGCGCAAGAAAAAGATCAAAAGGTATTGCTGACACAAGACTATGGTATTTTAAGCCAAGATGATTTAGCAGCTTACACTAGGGATGTGAAACCAGTTATATCTTATGGAGAAATAGGCAAGAATTATAATTACTGGCAATGTTTTCCTCGAGCAAATGTTGCTATCACGCTTCGTGACAAAGGTTATTCGGCCGAAGACATTGGAAATATTGAAAACTATGGAAATTTATTCATCAATGTATGGTCACCTAATGGCGTATCTAATGAGTA
>CANJHO010000099.1 GCA_947474165.1 Legionellaceae bacterium | reverse complement strand
GAGTTTTAGGTTTGTATGCTATTGCTTTTTCCGTTCAGGTTATCTTTAAAAACTCGCAATAGAGTAGACTATTACTCGCTTTTAAAGATAACCTGAACAAAAAAATCAAATCGCCTAAAAACCTAAAACTCATCTGTGGAAGGTATATACTGCGCGCAGTGTAGAGAGTTTATCATGAAATGAGTACTAGTACCGTTTCCATTTAGTTTTGACAGGTAGCGCTTAGATTGCATTTAGATTTAGGTTTTGTAAGCTCTAAAAAAGCGCAGGACTAGCACCGCTAATCTGAGCATTTTTTAGAGTTTACAAAACCTAAAGATGAATGCAAGATAAGATGCTACCTGTCAAAACTAAATGGAAACGGTACTAGTGAAGTTTAACCAATTTTATTTATTGACATTTGACAATTACCCGGCTTAGCATACCATCCATATATGTTATTTTTTGGGATCTTGATGGAAATTGATCATTTGCACGAACTAGTTAGTGAGGATTTAAAAGCTGTTAATGCTTTAATGATCGAAAAAATAAAATCCCCTGTAGAACTTATGGAAAATGCAGCAAAGCATGCTCTACAGAGTGGTGGTAAACGATTAAGACCCCTGTTAGTTCTTCTGACGAGTCATGCATGCAACAATCAAGGCAGGGATCACATCAAACTTGCTGCGATGATTGAGTTTTTCCACACAGCGACGCTCCTACATGACGATGTGATCGACGAAGCAACCTTACGTCGTGGCCGAGAAACCACTAATTATCTATGGGGTAACAAGGTTAGCATTTTGGTAGGGGATTATTTATTCACAAAATACTTACAACTTATGGTCGACGTTGGCGACATCGATATTATCGAATTACTTGTTGATATAGCCCCCCAGATGGGAAATGGTGAGGTCCAAGAATTATCAAATCGCCAAAATATCAATTTAACAATGAGCGAATATTTTGATACAATTCGCGCAAAAACATCGCTTCTTTTCGCGGCTGCAGCGAGCATCGGTGCGATTATCAGCAACGCTGATAACACAGTAGAAAAATCATTATATACCTATGGGCTACATTTAGGTAATGCATTTCAATTAACAGATGATGCGCTTGATTATTGTTCTGATGCTAAAACTTTAGGCAAAAATATTGGCACTGATTTAGCTGATGGCAAAATAACCCTACCTTTATTATATGCCCTAAAATTTGGCACGGAAAATCAACAAATAAAAATAAAACAAAGTATAGAACTAGGCACACTCGACTACCTGCCTGAGATATTAGACGCCATGGCAAATACCAAGGCAATTGAATATACCCACGATCTTGCTGCTACCGAAGTTGATCTTGCCATTTCTGCATTGCAAGTCCTTCCAGATTCGACGTATAAAAATGCACTTGAGGATCTCGCCAAATATGTGGTTCATCGCAACTATTGAGTCGGTCGAAGAGCAGAATACGCCAAAATAGTCGCTACTGCTCATTTGAACTTATACTGCGCGCGGTCATAAACTGTGGTTTTTGTCTTGTTATTTTTTGACCAAATTTTACTCATTAAATGGATATGACTATGATAGATCTTAATTCGCTTCTGATGCCTGATTGGGGATCTGAAAAATGGATCCTTGAAGGGTGGAATAAAATAACCCATGAAGAGCAAGCAGATATACAATCCAGGGTGGAGAATTTATTTAAAAACGGCCTTCCTTTTGATATAAAGCACGACAAATTATTATATATATATTCATTTTCATTGATGGCCCAATTGGAAGTTTTGGGAATTCAATTACCGATGCTATTTGAAGATAAAATGCAAAATCCCGAACTTAAAAAACGGATGCGCGCTCAATTAGTCGATGAAATTTTTCATGCAATCACCTTTACTAAAATCGTTTTTTTATTATGTGCGCCATATAAATCACCACCTGCCTATAATGAACGACTGGAACACATTTGTAATTTTATCCGCTCCCAAAAGTGTATTAAGATTGGCATGGTGGTCATGAATTTAATTTGTGAAGGGCTGGTTGAAGAAGTTTTCACAACTTTTTACAAGTACAACATAGCCCCCGAACTTTTTGAAATTATAATGGAAGACGAGCATCGCCATGTTTGCGAAGCAGATTTATATGCTGAAATTGGCTTACCTGATCAAGAGGTATTGCTGAAAAAACTTAAAGAGCTAGATGAACTGATTATTTCTGCCTTTACCCTGGAGCCAAAATATACTATTGCACTCAATGCACTTCTCGGCGCAGAGGGAATCACTGATTTTTTGTTGACTTTGCACGAAAAACAATCTCGTCAACTCAAAAAAATAGGCCTTTCTCCCAGTGATAAATGGGTAATGTTTTTTAAACTTGCCCCAAATAACCATGAAAAGCTTAAGCAGTACCCAGGTAAATTAAAGGATGCGTTTGACCGTGAAGTATATGAAGTTGAAATGACACCGACTGCAAAAAACCTAATGACACAAATGAACAGTCCGGGTGATCCGACCATGGTGGCTCAATTTAATATTGATGTCAGTGATTTTGGTTTTTTTGAAAAAAAATACCCCCTTGAAACACTAACTGCTTTGATGATTCAAGCCCTTAGCAGTGTATTGATGTCTCATGATTCATTTCGAAATTTTCTAAGCTATAATAAACTCCATCGAACTCAAAACGCTTATGTATCTATTATTGAAAAATTACCTGATTGTGAAGGTCACATTGGAACAATCCATTTACAGAATTGCCATGAATTCAGCACCAATCAGTTGACAAGTAAAATCAAACACGCTTTGCAATTGATGAAGTATTGCTACAATAAATGTGTGGAAATTGAAAAAGAGCACCCCAATATTAAGCAACAATTAGACGACATGCTTTATAGTTATGCGCACGATGTCTATCCATGCCCATCACCAGGAATGCACACTATATTTTTGAGTAATCTTGGTTCATATGGATACTCTCAAGCAACCTCCCCCCTACTAAAGCAAACTGGTTTGCATATTTTATTACTTGCTATTGAACGAAAATCAGTTTGGAATAACGCGACTCAATCATTTGAAATCAAAGATTTGTTACCAGTATCTATTAGTGCTGATAGCCGAATTTTTGATGTGCTCCTACCTATTCCCGATTTACTTAATGAAGCTTTTCAAACAGCACTTCAAAAAATGGAACAGGAAGATGATGAGCCCTCAATTAGAGAAACAGCGGAATTAAGCAATTATCAAAAGAAAATAGAGCAATTGGCCGATGATCTTTTAGTAAACTTTGAAACCCCTGTTCGTAACAAAATTATCAAACACTTTGTCAAAAATATATTATTAAAAGAAAAAAAACCACTCTCAGATGAGATCGATGAATTCCATCGCTTAAAGTTATCCAAAGATTCTGATTTTATAAATATAGCCAACAATCTTTTGTCTGATTATTTAATATTAAATAAGGAAGATGTTGAGAAAAATGCAAATTTTGAAAAAATTGTCAATAAAATGTTGGCTGAGAATTTAGACATAGGCTATCGTTTCTTGGCTGGGCTACAGCATGCATGCTTTGACTACAAAGATCCAGGGTCATTGCTAGCCAATATGTTTAAAAAAACAGCTAATTTGCGCCTCGGCAAGTTAGCCAACTTAATTCCTAATATTCTGAACCGTCCAAAAGTGGAACAGAAAGTCTAATAAATATATTATATTTAATGCGGCCTGCTTAGCATCAAAGCGCAACCGCTTGCTCATTGAATCCTGACGTACGGCGGGAATCGCTGATTTAATATAATGGAGCTTGTTAGTACGTATATATATGATGTAAGCTAAGAATACGATTCAACATTGAAAATTTTTAGGTTTCGAGTAATGAATAAAAACTATATTAATAAAGCAAAAAAGTACGCTCTTCAATTTATCAACAATCCCAATTTTTATATTGCCTCACTCATTGGCGGACTCGTTGGTTTGGGAATAGGCGGAGCGGTGGGGGCACTTTCTGGTGGTTTTATTGCTTATCATCTAAAATTCATAGATGGTTGTGTTGGCTTGCCTTTGGGGATTGATCCCAATATGCCGTTAGGCGCCGTTATTGGTCTGGGAGTAGGTGCTATTATAGGTGCCGCCATTATTGGACTATTAACTATTTTTAAAATATATAAAGTGACAAAATCATTTTCCTCCTCATCAAATGAAAACACTCATGAAATAGTATTGCATTCTTTACGTTTCAGCCTTGAACTGGCAACGGGAGTTGGCGTGGGTGCTATCATCTTGAGTTTAAAAAATCCAGCTTATGGTTCTATCATTGGCGCTTTCATTGGATTAATTATAATGTTAATAATATCTATTTTTAAAAGCACCACCAAGTAAATCTAACAATTCGTTATAAAGCCGACATTCCGCATCACAGTATTTTTTAGATAAAACTTGAGTAAATTTGAATTTTAAAGCGCAGTTTACACGCACGTAAATGAGCATTTAAAATTCAAATTTACTCAAGTTTTAGCAAAAAAGACGCCGGTGCGGAATGTCGGATGAAGGGTTATGAACGCATATTACCCGCCTAGGATAGGATCACGAATTGGTTCTGCAAGAGGGTGAGTTAAAACAATAATTGTATCTTTCGTCGCTTATGGCGTCGTAAATAATCATCCGTTTGCATTTCCTCTAATCGGCTCTGTGTGCGTTGAAATTCATTTAATTTCTCACCCTTTAAATAGAGTTTATCAATAGAGGCTGCTGCCGAGATAATCAATCGAATGCCCCTATCATACATGACATCAATAAAATGAATGAGTAAAATAGCCCGTACGGTATCCTGCTGGGTTAATATAGGGATATTACTAACAAATACGGTATCAAATCGATCGGCAATCTCAAGATAATCCAATTGACTACGCGGTAAATTACAAATGACATCAAACTCAAACCAGACCACACGCTCCCCCCGTTTAACACAAGGAATGAGGCGTTTTTGTACGGGAATCTCCACTTTCTCGACAATATGGGTCGCCATTTCAGAAAACTGTTTGGCCAGCGTCTGTTGAGCTGCTTTATCAAGGGGCGAGAGATAAGCCGCAAACATCGGTTCGCGACCCAAACGATAATCACGCCCATCGGCTAAAGCCAATATTTGGCAATGTTGTTTAATAAGGTCAATCGCCGGTAAGAAACGCTCCCGGTGAACTCCATTGGCATAAAGATTATCAGGGGCGGTGTTAGAACTAGCAACCAAGATCACACCTTGAGATAAAATGGCTTGTAATAAATCTGAAAGAATCATGGCATCCGCCACGTCATAGACTAAAAATTCATCAAAACACAGTAAGCGGGTTGTTTTAGCAAGCTTTGCAGCGATATATTGAAGCGGATTTTTAGTCCCTTGCAAGCGACGCAGTTGCGCATCCACTTGTTGCATAAATTGATGAAAATGAAACCGTGCTTTATGTGACTCAGCCACATGTTGATACAACAAATCAACCAAAAAGGTTTTACCCACGCCCACAGGACCATATAAATAGAGTCCCTGCTCCTTTTTTTTAAGACCCCAATTAAACCATGAGGGCTTAGGACACGCTAATTCGTCAACGACACGTTGCAGATGCAAAACAACCTCCCGCTGCGCGGAACTATCCTGAATGTCCGCGGAAGAAACACCCGCATCATAATAATCCATCAGTTTCATTTAATCCTCAACTCTCTACAAAGGGACTCCATCAGACAGGTTTTTAACTCAATTAATTTCCCGTGAAAAAAATGTCCTGTTTCACTAAAGCGTAGCAGAGAAATCGGTGGCGTGGCCTTGTCTGCAAAATCAATCACCGATTGTACAGGAACGACCTCATCTGCATCCCCTTGAATAATTATCCATGACGAAGGGGCCCTAAATTCTGCATAATTATAATGAAGCACTGAGGGTGCAATGGTGATTAGCAAGCCATGCGGGCATTGTGCAGCAGCACGATAGGCCACGTAGGAGCCAAATGAAAACCCTGCAAAAAGGAGTTCGGTTTTTGGTCTCTCAGCCATGCAACAACGCGCTAAATAAAGCATGTCCTCACTTTCACCTTTTCCTTCATCATAAACCCCAGCAGAAAGGCCAACGCCCCGAAAATTAAAGCGAAGGCTTGTGATATTCAGTGCTTTAAAGGCCCGAACCAAGGTTGTGACCACCTTATTATTCATGGTGCCGCCTTGTAATGAATGCGGGTGGCCCAGCAAAGCAATGTATCGGGGCTCAACTGTTTCAGGCACCGTCAGGGCAACTTCTAATTGACCCACTGGACCTTGCATAAAGAATAGGTGCTCCCCTGGGGTGTCTAACTTCTCACGAAGGACACCTGCATCGCTCACTTCTGGGAGAAGAACTGAAGAGGAAAGCGAGGCCTCGATGTGGCCTGTTTTTAACTTGTTGACTGGTTTCGTCATAAACCCTCTACGTTTAAAACTTGCATTTTAACACGCGTCTATTATCATTGGCCATGCATCGACTCAACTGAGCGGTGACTTTTTATTAAACCCTATTCATTTTTTGGAGGACTTGATCCATGCGACAGGTACCTATGAACATCCTTGACTTCAAGCAAAAAAAAGACAAACAAACAAAAATCAGCATGATCACCTGCTACGATTATCCCTCAGCGTGTACCATTGCCGAATCAGCCATTGACTGTGTGTTGGTTGGTGACTCTGTGGCAATGGCAGTTCACGGCCATCATAGCACCATCATGGCGACCATCGACATGATGGTGCTCCATACTGAAGCGGTTGCACGTGGTTTGGGGCGACAATTTCTCATCAGTGATTTACCCTTTCTTTGCCATCGCGCGGCCCTTTCAGACACCATCCAAAACGTCAGAAAATTATTACAGGCTGGTGCAAATGCCATAAAAATGGAAGGTGGAGATGAGGATGTTTGTCAAACCATTCGACATTTAGTGGCTTCAGGCATCCCCGTGATGGGGCATATAGGCCTGACCCCCCAATCGATTCACCAATTAGGGGGGTATAAAATACAAGGTAAAGAGCAAGAACAAGCAGCCCAATTAATGCATCAAGCCCATCAGTTAGAAGCAGCGGGTTGTTTTTCCCTCGTGATTGAATGTGTTCCCTCAGCTGTGGCCCATACGATTACAAAATCCCTCACTATCCCAACCATTGGCATTGGCGCAGGTGTCAACACAGATGGACAAGTGCTGGTATGGCATGACTTATTGGGATTACAAACACACTTTAAACCGCGTTTTGTTAAGCAGTTTGCTCAGGGTAAAGACGTGCTGCTGACTGCCATCAATACCTATGTTGAACAAGTACAAAATGCGCATTTCCCAGCAATAGAACACGCTTTTTAAGGATTCTTGGCATGCAAATTTTTGACTCACTTCTAGAATGGCGTCGTTTTCGCCATTCGCTATCCACTGATTTATCCTTGGGCTTTGTCCCGACCATGGGCAATTTACACCCAGGGCACGCCTCGTTGTGCACCAAAAGCCAGGAGGAGAATGAACGCACCATTGCTACTATTTTCGTTAACCCAACACAATTTAACCAAACGAACGATTTCACAAACTACCCCCGAACCCTCGATAAAGATCTTGAATTACTCACATCGCTCGGTGTCGATTATTGTCTACTGCCTAATGAAACGAGCCTTTACGCTGATCACTATCATCACCAGCTACAAGAAGTGAAGCACAGCCTCCTGATGGAGGGCGAGTCAAGGCCGGGTCATTTTACGGGTGTATTAACCGTGATCATGAAGTTGTTTAATCTAGTAAAACCGCATCGCGCCTATTTTGGAGAGAAGGATTATCAACAACTTCAACTGATTCAAAACATGGTTTCGGCTTTTTTCATGGACATTGAAATCAAGCCCTGTCCCACCATCCGCGAGGCCAGTGGGCTTGCTTATAGTTCACGAAATCATCGTTTGACGACAACGCAACGCCTGCAAGCTGATCAATTTGCAACAATTTTTCATCAAAAAACATTGTCTATTCAGCAATTATTAATTGAACTAAAAGCCCTAAATATGAGCGTTGAATACCTTGAGGAGCATGAAGGGCGACGCTTTATCGCCTTAACCATTGGAGAGATTCGTTTAATAGATAATTATAAAATACTGGAGTTTGGACAAACCACGATCTAATACGAGCCCGTGAGCGTGGGCGAGCCCGAGCCTTATCATTACCCACAATTTTATTAGATCGTGATTGATATATCGCGCCTTTTTAACCGAGATCTAATCAGACATGGCGTGTCGGGGCTGATTAGGACTTGGCGGAATGTGGGTAATGATAAGGCTCGGGCTCGCTCACGGGCTCGTATTAGATAGTGGCGCACTCCAAACTCCAGTATATACTGTGCGCAGTATATTTGTGCTACGCTATTCACTAGTTTACAATCCTTGAACCTTCATGCGATCAAAATTTATTGGCGGGATATTACTCATTGTAGGCACCTCCATTGGTGGTGGAATGCTGGCCTTGCCAATCGCCACAGCAAACGCTGGCATGCTGAACTCGGTAGTCTTTTTAATCGCTTGCTGGTTGGTCATGACCCTGGGTGCCCTATTGGTTTTGGAGGTCAATTTACGCCTGCCCAGCGGCAGCAATATGATTTCTATGGCAAAGGATACCCTGGGATTACCAGGTCAAATGATTGCGTGGATAACCTACCTTTTTTTGCTCTACACCTTATTGGCTGCCTATATTTCTGGTGGCAGTGATGTGTTCAATGGCTTGTTACAGCAAGCCCATATCATGTTACCGAGTGGCGTGACGGCCTTTTTATTCACGCTAATATTTAGCTTTGTCATCTATAGTGGAATACGCGCTGTGGATTATGTTAATCGTGGATTAATGTTCGGAAAACTCGGCATCTATGTGTTATTGGTTTTAATCATCAGCCCCTATATTGATATAGCCCACTTACACGGTGGTGCTGCTAAAGCCATCACGGGCAGTTTAATGATATTGATCACCTCCTTTGGCTTTGCCTCCATCGTACCGAGTTTGCGCGAATATTTTGAGGATGATGTCCCTACCTTGCGCAAAGTTATTTTGCTAGGTTCACTCATTCCGCTTATCTGCTACATCATATGGGATGCGGTCATTATGGGCGTGGTTTCCCGAGAAGGTCCCAATGGATTACTTGCATTGATGCAGAGTGAGCATGCAACCAGCGGGCTGACAGACGCCTTAAGTAAGACGGTACAAAGTGAATGGATTACTGGATTTTTTGGATTTTTTACCTCGATCTGCATGATTACCGCTTTTCTGGGTGTAGCGCTGGGTCTCTTTGATTTTCTAGCGGATGGCCTGAACCTTAAAAAAGCAGGGCACCAGGGTAAACTCATATTGGCAGCGACCTTTCTACCGCCACTCACCGTGGTATTAATCAAGCCTGGAATCTATTTGCATGCACTGAGTTATGCCGGGATCTGTTGTGTCATTTTGCTCTTGCTTTTACCCTGTATCATGGCATGGCGTGGCCGAAAAGCCGCGCCTGATAGCAGAATATTGGTTCCAGGCGGGAATGTCGGTCTAGGTCTACTCGTACTGGTAGCAATTGGCTTATTTTTTCTTGCGATGTAGCACAATAATACGGAATAAGTATAAAATAGACCTCTTAACATTGTGAGCACTCGCAGTATAACGTGCCGTATCAGCAAAATGGTTCCTATCGATGATCAAAATAAAGCCCTTTTTAAAATGGGCGGGAAATAAATACCGCTGTCTTGAGCATATCTTGGGATCATTGCCCCCGGCTAACCGCTTCATTGAACCATTCACCGGTTCAGCCGCTATTTTTCTTAATGTTCAATACCCCGATTACTTATTAGCAGAAGCCAACTCAGATTTGGTGTATTTATTTCAGTGTTTACAAGCAGATGGCGCATCGTTCATTACATTTTGTGAGCCATTTTTCAGCCAGGCGAATAATTGTGAATCACAATATTATCTATTTCGAGATAAATTCAATAAAAGTACTGATCGCACAGAACGTGCGGCCCTATTTTTATATTTAAACCGCCATGGTTATAATGGCCTTTGTCGATACAATCAAAAAGGCATTTACAATGTTCCTTTTGGTCGTTACATCAAACCCTATTTCCCTCGGGCTGAAATGACGCATTTTCATCATAAAAGTAAACAAGCCACCTTTATTCATGGTGATTTTCGTGACACTTTCGCTGAGGCAAATCCAGGCGATATCATTTACTGCGACCCGCCCTACGCCCCTTTAGAACAATTTAGTAATTTTTCATCCTATACCCACACAAGCTTTGGTGAAAAAGAACAAATTATACTGGCAGAGCTCGCCATGGAAGCGGCAGGCCGCGGCATCACGGTCGCAATATCAAACCATGACACCCCAGTTACACGCCAGCATTATCAACACAGTCACATCACGTCATTTCCTGTGATGCGATCCATCAGCTGCCGCCCTGAGAACCGTGGGCCAGTCCAAGAATTATTGGCGGTTTTTCAATCCAGATAACTCGCTTATTTTTTTATGATCCAATTCAGCACCACGCTCTTTCATGCCCAAATGGTAACTCCCCAGGTACGTCATCCTGAGCGTAGCGAAGGATCTCAAATTGACCCTATCCGAGCCATACTCAGGCGATCCTTCACTGCGTTCAGGATGACGCTGGGAGTTACCCCAAATTTAAATTATTTTAATTTGATCGCCCGAGGATCTTGAGATGGCGAAGTTAAAATCGCTAATATCCAGTCAAAATACAGTCGATTTTAGGACTTAAAACATGGTCTATAATCACATGATAGATATATCATTAAAAAGAGAAAACGCATGCCTAGTCCAGACGAAGGTACAATGATCTCCGATGGACAATATAAAAAATTACAACAGATTATTAATCAGCCAGGATTTCTAAATACGAAACTGGTTTACTCAGGTATTGAAGCAATATGCCGTCCTATGCTCGTCGCAATGAAATCACCAGACAAGCAAACCACAATTTTTGAAATTGAATTAAAAACACCCTTAATCCCACATTCCGCAGTAAACAGGGTAATTATGACAATTTGTTTGTAACCAACAAAATATGATCATTTATAAGTCGATAAATGACGATCAATTGATTTTATCTATGATCTATTTGTCTCATAAAAAATAAATAATTAAGTTACTGCGG
>CANJHO010000098.1 GCA_947474165.1 Legionellaceae bacterium | reverse complement strand
TAGATTGCGTTTAGATTTAGGTTTTGTAAGCTCTAAAAAAGCGCAGGACTAGCACCGCTAATCTGAGCATTTTTTAGAGTTTACAAAACCTAAAGATGAATGCAAGATAAGATGCTACCTGTCAAAACTAAATGGAAACGGTACTAGTCTAAATCCATAGAGCTGTTGCTTGCTTTGCATCACAAAAGGCGAGGTAAAGCGGGTGGTGGCCACGCGTAGCGGCGGGTTTTGGGCTTGAGCTGAGAGTATGCTTGTCAGGAGCAACAGAAGCGACCAACGAATTTTTTTCATGTGTTTAGATCTTTTAAGGTTGATATACCAGTATATTTAAAGGCAACCACTTTTACCATGACAATCATGAACCTCCCTGACATTTTAGAAGCAAGAGGCACCTTTTATCTTAAAAATTTTGCAGCCCTTAAGCATCCGTTGTCCTTGGCACTCGAGCGCCTTCTTGTCATCAGTGACTATGCTGTTCGACAGGGTGCACATTTAAAAACATTGCTTCAAAGTGATGATTGTCAGCAGGCTTTAACGGGTGAGGATTATCACCAGTTGGTTGCAGCAATTCCATTGGACAGGCCTTCCCATCTTTTTGCATCGGCTTTACGGCATTTCCGACAGCGCCATTTATTGCGATTATTGTTACGTGAACTCGCCCATCTTGCCTCAACGGAGGAAACGATGGCGGCCTGGTCCGATTGTGCTGACGCACTGATTTTGCACACCATTCGGTATGCTGAGCAACAGTTAAGTTTCCGCCATGGAAAACCTTACAGTAATGCGGGTGAGCCTACCGTATTGTATCTGTTAGCCATGGGGAAACTGGGGGGGCGTGAACTTAATTTTTCTTCTGATATTGATTTAATATTGACCTTTTCAGCAGCAGGGCACACAGTGGGTGAGGAATCTATCAGCAATCAGGAGTATTTTAGTAAAGTGGCCCAGCAATTGGTGCATTTACTTCAAACGATTACGGTGGATGGCTTTGTCTTTCGGGTTGATTTGCGGCTTCGACCGAATGGGGACAGTGGGCCTTTGGTGCTTAGCCTACTGGCCATGGAAACCTATTATCAGGAGCAGGGACGGGATTGGGAGCGTTATGCCATGGTGAAGGCGCGCCCGATTCAACGTGAATTAAATCCCCCTGATTGGTTTCACCGGTTGATAACCCCTTTTGCCTATCGCCGTTATGTTGATTTTAGTGTGATTGAATCATTACGAAGCATGAAAAGCATGATTTTGCGTGAAATTCAATTGAATCCCTTGTTGGATGATATAAAACGTGGGCGTGGGGGGATTCGAGAAGTTGAATTTGTTATTCAATCGTTTCAATTAATTCGTGGTGGTCGTATGCCACAACTTCAGCATCAAAATGCAATGACAGCGCTTTCTGCTTTAAAAAAAGGGGGCTTATTAGCCCATACCGTCGCACTGCAACAAGCTTATTTATTTTTACGTCAATTAGAAAATTCGCTGCAAATGCAAAATGATCAGCAGATCCATGCATTGCCATTGGATGTGATGAGGCAACAGCAGCTGGTGCTTGCCATGGGTTTTGCGAGTTGGGAGGCCTTGCTTAACAAATTGCACCAATATCAGCGGATCATTGCTCATGTTTTTCAGGCCGTACTGGGGAAAACAGATGTCTATCAAGATGAAAAACGTCTTCTTTCCCATCAATTGGCTAGTTTGTGGCAAGGTCATTTAGAGTCGACGATGGCAGCGAATCTTTTGATGAGCCTTCAATTTCAAAATCCTGAACGGTGTTATCAGATGATTTATGCTTTTCGTAATTCAGCGCGTTGTCGCCGATTGACCCAAGCAGCTCGCCTTCGATTGGATCGTTTGATGCTGCTATTGCTTCATGAACTGACAGAAGTACAAGCCACTGATGAGCTGTTATTGCACGTATTGAGTTTATTGGAAAATATTGTGGGGCGTAGTGCCTATTTGGCCTTGCTGACGGAAAATCCATCGGCAGTGCCTGAGTTATTGCATTGGTTTGCTAAGAGCCCTTATATTACTTCTTTATTGGTGAGTCACCCTTTTTTGCTCGAGGTATTGGTTGAAAAAGCACCGTGGCGACCTTTATCGCGACAGGCATTAGCCCTCCTATTAAATGAATCCTTGGCGCATTCCACAGAACAGGAGGTGCAGGATGATTTGCGGCGTCAATTTAAACTAACTTGTTGGTTACAAGCGGCACGGGCTGAATTATATGGGCAGTATAAGGCCTCGCGGATGGGACAATTTTTATCGGACGTGACAGAAGTGATTATTGCCGATGTATTCATTCGTGCGTGTCAGCAGTTAAGTGAACGCTATCCTGAAATTAATCAAGTTAAATCATATTTTTCGATAATTGCCTATGGCAAATTAGGTAGTCGAGAAATGAATTATGATTCGGATGTGGATTTGGTTTTTTTGCATACAGCCACGCCCGTGGACGAAGGCTTGGTCACGCGCTTGACTCAAAAAATATTGCACATGTTAACCACACGTTCCCAAACAGGGATTCTTTATGCCGTAGATACGCGATTGCGGCCCTCGGGATCGGCGGGTCTTTTGGTGAGTCACTTGGATGCTTTTGTGGACTATCAACGTAAAAATGCCTGGACATGGGAGCACCAAGCGCTGTTAAGGGCGCGGGTACTCGTTGCAAACCGAGGCATGCGACAGGTTTTTTATCAATTAAAAAAAGATATTTTATTCATACCTCGGGATCGACAGACACTTCGTCATGATGTATCAACCATGCGCGAGAAAATTGGCAAGCCTCTGGGGGGCCATCCTATTAAATATGTTTCAGGAGGGCTGTTGGATCTTGAGTTTTTAATCCAGTTTTTAATATTGGCACATCCCGATGAAGTCTTTGTTCGGTGTACCAATACCTTGTCACAGTTGAAAAAATTATCCCTCATGCAGCGCATCAGCCATGACCAATTTAAAGCATTAACAAGGGCTTATTGCCATTATCACCAGGAACTCCATCAGCACGTGTTGGGCTCTAAATCGGTAGATGTAGATAAGCAATCGGTTGATTTATTGGTTATCATGCACATGATGGATGAATTGTTTTGTCCAAACTCCAGTTAGGTGAGAATGGGTTAAAAATCCCCATGTAAATCGTAATCATCGCTGTGAGTGATTTTAACCTTAACCCGCGCACCCACTTGAATGCCTTCTTTTATCGGCAAATAAACCAAGCCATCAATCTCTGGTGCATCGCTCATGCTGCGAGCAATGATCTCATCGTTCGTGATGTTATCGATGAGAACCATTTGTTCAGTCCCAACTTTGTCTTTTAGTTTATTTCGACTGATTGTGGCTTGTAACTGCATAAATCGGTGAAAACGTTCTTCTTTGACTTCATCTGGCACGGGATTCGCCAGTGTATTGGCTTTGGCACCTGCAACGGGAGAATATTGGAAGCAGCCAACCCGGTCTAGTTGAGCGGCCTCTAGGAAGCCTAGGAGTTCTTCAAATTCGTCGTCTGTTTCACCGGGGAAGCCCACAATAAAGGTTGATCGCAGGGTAATATCTTTGCAAATGTTTCGCCAAGAGGCAATACGTGCCAAGGTATTTTCACTGCTGGCAGGGCGTTTCATGGCTTTTAAGACGCGGGTACTCGCATGTTGTAATGGGATATCCAAGTACGGCAGAATTAGTTTGTCACGCATTAAGGGAATAATCTCATCGACATGCGGGTAGGGGTAGACATAATGTAGGCGCACCCAAATGCCCAATTCACCCAGTTGTTCACATAAATCATAAAAACGCGTGCGAACGGTTTTGCCTTGCCATTCGATGGGTTGATATCGGGTATCAATCCCATAGGCGCTCGTATCTTGGGAAATGACTAAAAGTTCTTGAACACCTGCTTCTTTTAAGCGCTTGGCCTCAGACAGGACTTGTGCCATGGGATAGCTTTGTAATTTACCGCGCATGGTTGGGATAATACAAAACGTACACTTTTGATTACAGCCTTCTGATATTTTTAAATAAGCATAATGTCTAGGGGTCAGCTTAATGCCTTGAGGGGGAACGAGTTGGGTAAAGGGATCGGCGGGGGGAGGTAAATGACGATGCACAGCACGAACAACTTCTTCATAGGCATGTGCCCCACTGATGTGTAATACATCAGGGCAGGCCTCTCGAATCATATCCGCTTTAGCACCAAGACAACCTGTTACAATCACGCGCCCATTCTCGGCCATGGCCTCTCGAATGGTATCCAGAGACTCTTTAATGGCCGCGTCAATAAATCCGCAGGTATTGATGATAACAACACCTGCGTCTTGATAGGTGGAAACCAAATCATAGCCCTGTGCACGCAATTGAGTAATGATTCGCTCTGAATCCACCAACGCTTTAGGACAACCCAAACTAACAAACCCAACCTTATGATTCATAGCACTCTATCTGATAAAAAAGTGTGCGAATTATACGGTGTAATGGATAGGCTTGTCTAATGATATTGCTTATAAGCCTACGGCGGCAGGAGGGCATCGATAGGCATTACCCACATTGGTCACATTGGTTTGTTCCGAATGGCCACTGAATGAGCCATTGACTCCACTCATGGATCCGGTATTGCCTGCACGGTTGGTTATTAATTGGATATAATTTGCACCCAATCGATTGGCTTTATTCTTCATATCATTCATCGCACCTTCTTCTAAATGAGAATTAGACGTATAGCCCCCGGTAAAAAAGTTTCCTTGATTTCCTACAATTTGACCCACATATTTACAACTTTTAGGGGCAGGATTGGGGGATGCAATAATCCGATGGGCTTGTGGCTCTAATGGAATTGCAGCACACCCACTGAGAAAGATTGAAATCGTTGCGACCGCTATCATGGATACATTTTTCATGATTTAAACACCTCGTTAGTTATTTAGCCTTTTGATTTTATACATAACATTGCATGTGATCAAGGTATATTCTAACTGGATTAAATATAATTTCAATGATGATATGATCGTCATATTCTAGGGCAATGATATTGGTATTTGCAAACTCAATAAAGTGCCTGCTTACCGCGTCACGTAGGCGTTGTAGAGCAATTGTCAACAGCCCCTATTCTATTCATAATCTTAGACGTTTAGTGTAATAAGCCTTCGAAGTAGGTTTCAACTGCTTTTTCTGGTTGGCAATAAGGCTTTGGCTGAAGTGCTTCCTAACGTATAACAACCTTGGCTAATTCATCCCATTGCGTTGTGTAGTTTGGTGATATGAGTTGTCGTTTCATTGTCCAAGGTTTGCTGCAGCCCTCGGCAGCAAGGTATAGGGTGTGGCGGCCAAATTTTTGATTGATTGCGTCAAACACATCGAGGGTTAGGTCGGTTTTTGCTATTTTTTCATCACTGGGTTGATTGAAAAAATCCATTTGCTGGTGTGGCTTATCCATGAGGTGACTCATCAGTACCCCCACTTTTTGATAGTGAATGCCTTCTTTATAGATTTTTTTTAAGCAGAATTTTGCAACACGGGTGAGATAGCAGAGATCATCTGTTGCGTGAATCAGTTTGAAACTGATGCTGTTGCTATATTGAGGCAAATCTAGACGGAAGCGGTTGGATTGAATAAAAACCGTGAGATGCGCTGTGATAAGCGCTTGTTGTCGCATTTTTTCATAAGCGCGTGCACAATGGCTACTCATGGCCTCGGCAAGGGCTTGGTATTCTGTTTGTAATGTTCCAAAGCTTTTGGAGGACATGATGCTTTGTTTTTTTGCAGTTTCTTCGAGAGTGCCACAAGGGATCCCTCTTAACTCCAAGGCGGTTCGCATCAGCACGACATTAAAAGCTTCTTTAATGAACCGTGGGTTGGCTTTTGCTAAGTCGGCTGCTGTATGAATCCCTTGGCCGATGAGTTTTTTTTGCCATTGTAGCCCAACCCCCCAGACATCGCCGATTGCAATCTTGTCTAAGTATTGAGGGGTGTTATCCAAGTTGACCACTGGGGTTTTAAGTATTTTTTTAGCCAGGTGATTTGCAATTTTTGCCAGCGTTTTTGTGTGGCCTAAGCCAATAGAGGTCGGGATCCCGGTGTCTTTGAGGATGCGTTTTTGCAAATCATGGCAAAAGCTGTCCTGCATTGTGATAGGCATGCTGCTTAAATCAAGGAAGGCTTCATCAATGGAGTAAATTTCTACATCAGTCCAGCTATTTTCAATGGTGCACATCACGCGATAAGAGAGATCACCGTACAGCGTGTAATTCGAAGAAAAAACTTGCACCTTGTGGGTCTTGCAAAAGGCTTTGATTTTGAAATAAGGCGCACCCATTGCAATGCCTAGGGCTTTGGCTTCATTAGAACGCGCAATCACGCAGCCGTCATTGTTGGATAAAACGACAATCGGGGTTGCTTGTAAGTCAGGCCGGAATAAGCGCTCGCAGGATGCATAAAAATTATTACAATCAATTAAGGCAAACATTAGTTCACCTGATGAATAACATGGGTGACCACACCCCAAATGACCAAATTTTCTTCGCCAGTGATGGTGATGGGCGAATAAGCGGGGTTTTCCGGTAGCAGTTGGACTAGATTGTCCTGACGTGATAAACGCTTGACGGTTAATTCACCATCGATGGCGGCGATAACAATTCTTCCGTGCGAAGCCTCGAGGCTCCTGTCAACAATGAGCATATCGCCTGATTGAATGCCTGCATTTTTCATGGAGTCGCCTGAGGCTTTTACAAAAAAAGTAGCGGCTGGGTGCTGGATGAGGTGCGTGTTTAAATCCAACTTACAGTCAATATAATCATCTGCTGGGGAAGGGAATCCCGCACGCACTGTGCTGGCATAGAGAGGTAATGCGAAGCGATGCTCCCCTGACTCAAGAAATGCCATGACGCCTGTGATACGCGAAAGGGGAATTCTAACAGGCTTCGTTGCCTCACCATAAGGATTAAGGCCTTTGGGGCGACCAGCGCCTTTACGTTGTCCACCATGGGTCATAATAGCCTTTTTTGATTAATGTACACTAATCAAATTGTAGAACGGGCCCGCTGATTTGTAAAGCCAGGGCTAAATCATTAGTGAGCAAAATAAAACTATCCTTTTTAAGCCCAGGATCTTTTGATTATTTTATAAGCACGCTAGCCACATCCATGTCGCTCTTGAAAGGCATCCATGCCTTTCAAAGGTTTATAAAATAATCAAAAGATCCTGGGCTTAAAAAAGATAGTTTTATTTTGCTCACAAATGATTTAGCCCTGTTTGTAAAGCAGACTTTAAGACCGCATAAAAGGCGGTTGCTGACACCTCACCCACCAAGCGCTGCTGATTGAGTTCACGTCCTTCGGTATCAAAAAATAGGAAAGTCGGGGGGGCTACTACTTTAAATTGGTTTAGAATGGCTTTAGATTCCTTATTATTTTCCGTGAGATCAACCTTTAATATCGTAAAATTAGTTAATGCCGTGTGTACCTCTGGATTGAGTAAGGTGGTTCTGGCCATGACCTTGCAGGAGGCGCACCAATCGGCATAAAAATCTAGCATCACGGGGCGGCCTTTGGCATCTTTCATGGCTTGTTGAACTTCGGCAAGGGTTTTAACGACGATCATGTCATCGGGGCGATGGTTTGCTTGCTTTAGGGGAGCAAGGGGTTGTAAGGGGTTGCTGTTGCCAAGGCTTGCACCAATCAGAACCAGTAGGCCATAGCCTAAAAGAATAATACCCAAGCCCTGGCAAAATTTATCATGAGGGGTCTCAGCGCGTGTTAGTGCGCCCATATAAATGCCTGAAAAAATTAGCAATCCAGACCATAATCCCATAATGAGCGTGGGGGGGAGTATGCGTCCCAATAAATAAATGGCAACGGCAAGGAGCATGACACCAAAAAAGTTTTTTACCGTGTTCATCCAAGCACCCACGCGAGGCAATAATTTACCAGCAGAAGTTCCTATTAATAAAAGAGGGGTTCCCATGCCTAGGCTTAAAAAAAATAAGGCCACACTGCCCAAGGCTACATTACCAGTTTGGGCGATGTAGCCTAGCGCGCCAATTAAAGGGGCGGTGACGCAGGGTGATAAAATCAAAATGGATAAAGAGCCCATCAGGGCGCTGCTCAAATAGTGTCCACCATTCTGGCTTCGGGTCACATGGGCTAATTTGGCCTGCCAGGCAATGGGTAGGCGCAATTGATAAAAACCAAACATGGATAGCGCCAATAGAATAAATAAAACACTAAAAAGAGCAATGGCCCAGGGTGATTGCATCAGCAGTTGTAGGTTATTGCCCATTAACGCGATGATGGCGCCAATGATGGCATAGGTGAAGGACATGCTTAAGACGTAACTTAAGGATAGAAGAAAAGCTTTGCGGGTTGATAAATCCTTGCCATGCCCCACAATAATGCCTGATAACACGGGAATCATGGGTAAGATACAGGGGGTGAAGGAGAGTAATAATCCAAAGCCAAAAAAACTAAAGATAATAATGGCCCAGCTGCGCTCTGTGAATAAGTGATCAAAGGTCTCACCTTCACTCGGTGGGGTGATTGCGACAGGCGATGCTGTGTTTTCAAGGTTAACGTGGGTGAGTGCCAAGTGATTATCAATGGTTACTTTAATTTGTTGTGTCATGGGGGGGTAGCAAAATCCATGGTCTGAACAACCTTGATAATATATGTTCAGTAAGGCTTCACCCGGTTGCTCGCCTAGAATGGGTAGGGTCAGTTTTAAGTTTTCTCGGTATACGGATGAGGTTTTACCGTGGGCGGTTTTATATTTTAGAGCGCTTGGGAAATGAATCTCCCCTAGGTGAAAATTACTGTCAGGCAACTCGGTGAGTTTGATTCGTTTTTTGTATAAAAAAAATCCATCTTTGATCGTCCAATTCAGTGCTAAGGTATTGCCATCGATGGCTTGGGCGGCCAATTGGAATACTTCATCTGCAGGCGGGGGCGGGGCTGCGCGGTTGAGTAAAGGGAACAGTAATAATAGAAATAAACAAATTTTTTTCATTGTAAGCCTTACTTTTATTTTGATCATTGTAAGGTGTGATCAAAAAAAATAAAAATTTATTCTAAAAAACCCCTTGAAAGTCCCTTAGATGCCCCCATATGACTGTCATCAGCGTTTTTTGATATTCAATGAGCGCTAGGAAGTCAGAGCATACTCTGAATAAAATAACCAAACCAGGAGAAAACGAGAATGAAGATTCGTCCTTTGCACGATCGTGTTGTTGTTCGTCGTATGGAAGATGAGCGTACCACAGCGGGTGGTATTTTGATTCCAGACAGCGCTGCAGAGAAGCCCATGCGTGGCGAAATCGTCGCTATTGGTGCTGGTAAAATATTAGACAACGGTGATTTGCGCGCCTTGGCTGTTAAAGTGGGTGAAGTGGTATTGTTCGGAAAATACTCAGGTACTGAAGTCAAAATCAACGGTCAAGAATTAGTTGTGATGCGTGAAGATGACATCATGGGCGTGATTGAGAAATAATTTTATCGATTAATGGAGATAACTACAATGGCTAAAGAATTACGTTTTGGCGACGATGCTCGTCAACAAATGCTGGCTGGTGTCAATGCATTAGCGAATGCTGTCCAAGTCACCATGGGTCCTCGTGGACGCAATGTGGTACTAGAAAAATCATATGGTGCACCCACCGTCACGAAAGATGGTGTATCGGTTGCTAAAGAAATTGAATTTGAAGATCGCTTTAAAAATATGGGCGCTCAAATGGTTAAAGAAGTTGCGTCTAAAACATCAGACACAGCGGGTGATGGTACAACAACTGCTACTGTATTAGCGCGTTCTATTTTGGTTGAAGGCCATAAAGCAGTTGCTGCTGGCATGAACCCAATGGATCTGAAGCGCGGTATTGATAAAGCGGTTATTGCTGTGACTAAACACTTACAAACATTGTCTAAACCTTGCAAAGATGGCAAGGCAATCGCACAAGTGGGTACTATTTCTGCAAACTCTGATGAAGCAGTTGGCTCTATCATTGCAGAAGCCATGGAAAAAGTGGGTAAAGAAGGTGTGATTACGGTTGAAGATGGTAATGGTTTAGAAAATGAACTGTTATTTGTTGAAGGGATGCAATTTGATCGCGGATACATTTCTCCTTATTTCATCAACAATCAACAAAACATGTCGACTGAACTTGAACAACCCTTTATTTTATTGGTTGACAAGAAAATTTCCAGCATTCGTGACATGTTGTCTGTTCTTGAAGGCGTTGCCAAATCAGGTCGTCCTTTGTTGATCATTGCTGAAGATGTTGAAGGCGAAGCATTGGCAACTTTGGTTGTTAATAACATGCGTGGCATCGTAAAAGTATGTGCTGTTAAAGCGCCTGGTTTCGGTGATCGCCGTAAAGCCATGTTGCAAGACATCGCTATCCTAACTCATGGCCAAGTAATTTCTGAAGAAATTGGCAAAAGCTTAGAAAGTGCTACATTAGAAGACTTAGGTAGTGCAAAACGGGTTGTTGTGACTAAAGAAAACACCACTGTTATTGATGGCGAAGGCAAAGCCACTGACATCAATGATCGCATTGGTCAAATTCGTGCACAAATGGAAGAAACAACCTCTGATTACGATCGTGAAAAATTGCAAGAACGTGTGGCTAAATTAGCTGGCGGCGTTGCAGTGATCAAAGTCGGTGCTGCGACTGAAGTTGAAATGAAAGAGAAAAAAGCGCGTGTTGAAGATGCATTGCATGCGACTCGTGCTGCAGTTGAAGAAGGCATTGTTGCTGGTGGTGGCGTGGCTTTGATTCGTGCCCAAAAAGCATTGGATGGCCTGAAAGGCGATAACGCTGATCAAGACGTGGGTATTGATATTTTACGTCGTGCTATCGAGTCACCTTTGCGTCAAATCGTGGCCAATGCTGGTTATGAAGCTTCTGTTATTGTTAACAAGATTGCTGAGAACAAAGGCAACTACGGTTTTAATGCTGCAACGGGTGAATACGGTGATATGGTTGAGTTAGGTATTCTTGACCCAACTAAAGTCACACGTACCGCATTGCAAAATGCAGCTTCTGTTGCTAGCTTAATGCTGACGACTGAGTGCATGGTTGCTGATCTGCCGAAGAAAGATGAAGGTTCTGCAGGCGGTGACATGGGCGGTATGGGTGGTATGGGCGGTATGGGTGGCATGGGCGGTATGATGTAAGCCTTGCTCCATCTGCTTTATAAAAAACCCGCCTATTGGCGGGTTTTTTTTGTTTATTAGATATACTGCGCCCCTAGTACCGTTTCCATTTAGTTTTGACAGGTAGCGCTTAGATTGCGTTTAGATTTAGGTTTTGTAAGCTCTAAAAAAGCGCAGGACTAGCACCGCTAATCTGAGCATTTTTTAGAGTTTACAAAACCT
>CANJHO010000097.1 GCA_947474165.1 Legionellaceae bacterium | reverse complement strand
TCATATCGTCATTATACTATAAAATTTCTAAATTCATTGATATCCGTAATAATTTTAATCTATAACACGACATTCTCTGCAGCAATATTGACAAATTTATATCCTATCAATAGACTGCTTGCGATTGATAACCGAGATAATCCTCATGATGCATGATCTTCAAAATGCACTAACCCAATTACGAAAAACCAAGCCCTTGATTTTGTGCCTGACCAACCTCGTGACCATGGATTTCATGGCCAATGGCTTGTTAAGCTTGGGCGCTGCCCCCATCATGAGCCAAGATGAGCGAGAATTGGAGGCCTTGGTTCGCATGAGCCATGCTGTATACCTTAACATCGGTACCTTGGATGCTGATTTTATCAAGCGCGCCAATCTCGCGGTAGAATTAGCCACCAGCCATCATAAACCGATTATCCTTGATCCCGTTGGCGCGGGCGCCACCCCCATTCGAACCACCTCCGCCCGGTCCCTCATGATGTCTGCCGATATTATCCGAGGCAATGCCAGTGAAATCATGGCCCTTCTAGACGATAACAATCAAACCCTAGGCGTTGAGTCATCGCACCCTGTGAGCGATGCAAAACATCATGCCATCCTTCTGGCAAGGCGTCATGATTGCACCCTTGTTATCAGTGGGGCTATTGATTTTATAACCAATGGATCTCAAGAAACACAACTTGGCTTTGGATCCGCATTAATGCCCTTTGTGACCGGCATGGGATGCACGCTAACCGCGGTGATGGCCGCATTCAGGGCCATTCTTCCTAATGCCTATGAAGCTGCACACCTGGCCACAGCCTATTATGGTTTATGTGGTCATTTAGCCGCCCAAAAAACGAATCAGCCAGGTTCATTTCGTACCTTTTTTATTGATGAATTATATAAAGCCGATTTTGACTCAATGAGAAGCATTCCCCATGCAATATAAATGTTTATCCATTGCAGGATTTGATGGCTCAGGCGGTGCTGGCCTGCAAGCTGATCTTAAAACATTTTCAGCCTTAGGCTGCTATGGCATGACCGTATTAACCGCCTTACCAATACAAAATACCCTGGGGGTTCGCCAGTGTTATGCCATTCCATTAGACGCGATTGAAGCCCAATTAAACGCGATATTTGATGATATTATTCCTGACAGCATCAAAATTGGCATGCTGTTTCAACGTGATATTGTTGAATTGGTGGCCTCATTTTTATCCCGTCATGCGGTGGGCATCCCCATTGTGCTTGATCCGGTCATGGTTGCTAAAAGTGGGGACCATCTCCTATTACCTGAGGCCGTTGATACACTGATTCAACGTTTAATTCCCATGGTCCAGCTCATTACACCCAATTTACCAGAGGCAGCCGTCCTAGCCGGTTCATCAGATGAAATGGAAACGCTAGCTGAACAGTTGCTGGCATTAGGTCCAGAGGCAGTATTACTAAAAGGTGGCCACCAAACGGGTGAAGAATCCAATGATCTTTATCGTGCCCAATCAGGAGAAAGCATTTGGCTCAATAGCCCGCGCATCAAAAGTCATAATACCCATGGAACCGGTTGCACGCTATCGGCTGCCATTGCAGCCCACCTTGCCTTAGGCTTACCGGTGATAGAAGCCTGTCGCCTTGCAAAAAACTATCTGTCTGGTGCTATAGCCGCCGCCCAATATTCATCCGTCGGCCAGGGGCATGGGCCTGTGCATCATTTTTATGAGTTTTGGCCCAAACGAATAGAAACCGGGGTGTGATGAAACATTCTACCTGGCATATTGCAGGCATTGGCGCCATGGGTGGACTCATAGCGAGTCAATTTTCAGACAGTGGTCAATCGGTTCGTTTAATATTAAAAACCGCCGATCAACTGGCCCTGTATCAAAAAACGCAGTTAACCGTAAACCAAATCACCTGTCATCCCGATGCCATCGACATCGAACACCTGAGTGATGAGCCCATTCACTACCTCATCTGTACGGTAAAAGCCTATGATGTCACCCCGCTTTTAATGCGCTTAAATCACCGTTTCACAGCGAATAGCCTCATTATCTTGATCCACAATGGCTTAGGTGTTTTAGATGAAATTAAACAGCAATTACCCCACTTGCGCATCATATGTGGCATCAGCACCCTCGGAGCCTACCTTGAAGGCCCCTTCTCTATTAGAGCTTTTTTAGAAGGGAAGCTGTATTTAGGTGATGTCCTTCAGACAATCACCCCCGAAGAAATCAATACAATTGTTAAATCCTTTCAAAAAGCCTCATTACCCGTTGAGTGGGATGGGTCAATTTCAATCAGAATGTTGGAAAAATTTGCCATTAATTGCAGTATTAATTTACTGACCGTCTTATTCACTTGTAAAAATGGTGCCTTACGCGAACATGATTTGATATTTAAACCGCTCACACATGAAATAGCTGAGGTGCTCAATTGCTATGGGCTTCATCTGACGGGGATGGAATTGCTGACAAAGGTAGATGAAATACTTCAAAAAACTGCAGACAATTACTCCTCCATGGTTCAAGATGTGTTACATCATCGACCGACTGAATTACCCTATCTGAATGAACATTTCGTGAGGCTCGCAGCAAAGCAATCAATCCAAACCCCCATCACCAATGCACTTTTACAACAATACCAAACCAATCATGATCATTGAGCGGATATTGGCCCGTAGCGCTGGTATTTTCTCTGAAATTTACCACCATCCCTTTAATCAACAGCTCGTTAATGGCACCTTGTCTCGAGAAAAATTTATGGTTTTCTTAAAACAAGATGCCGAATATTTGCGCGAATTTTCTGTGGCCTTAACACTCATCTCAAAGCGCTTCGATGACAGGCGGCTTGCTCAAC
The DNA here is from genome assembly GCA_947474165.1 of Legionellaceae bacterium. GTDB lineage: Bacteria > Pseudomonadota > Gammaproteobacteria > Legionellales > Legionellaceae > CANJHO01. The sequence continues at coordinate 8,545 of CANJHO010000097.1, read as the reverse complement.
AATTTAGATGGTTTTCAAAAGACATGATCAACAGTGAAAAAAAGCTTCAATCAAGGTATTTTTTTGAATCGCCCGCCCCTACTTTTTTCTTAAAACAACACCCTGTAACCCCTAAAATCCCTGTGATTGCAAACTACACCGCCTACCAATGCCATATGGCAAAGCACGCGCCCATCGAGGAGGCCCTCTCAAGCCTTGCTTCATGTTATTGGATCTATCAAAAAATGGGGGAAAAAATGAATACTCAACGCCATCATACAAACCCTTATCAAGACTGGATCAAATCCTATTCGGGCAAGCAATTTAGCACAGCGACTCAGTTGATGATGGAAACATTAGATGACATGGGGCGCTCCATCACCTGCAATCATTCACAAGAAAAAATGATTCTTGCATTTTATCAATCAGCCCAATATGAATTAATGTTTTATGATGCCATTCTGCCACGCCCTAATAAGAGGCTCTCCACTATAACCGCCATTCCAGGGCTAAATCATGCGTGATCAAAATAAAACCATCTTCTTTAAGCCCGGGATCTTTTGATTGTTTTATAAACCTTTGAAAGGCATGGATGCCTTTCAAGAGCGACATGGATGTGGCTGGCGTGTTTATAAAATAATCAAAAGATCCCGGGCTTAAAGAAGATGGTTTTATTTTGATCACGCATGATTTAGCCCTGCCGACATTCCGGTTTTATTCGCAGGTACTCTAGGGTAATATATACTGCGCGCACAATAAAGCAACTGAACTAACCACAAGGCCTAAACCATGGACCAGCTCCACACCCTATTCAACTTTTTTTTACATCTAGACATCTACTTGGTCTCATTTGTAGCAGCTCATGGATTATGGATCTATTTTCTTGTTTTTGCGGTTATTTTCTGTGAAACAGGGCTGGTTATTACGCCCTTTTTACCCGGTGATTCGTTACTCTTTACCCTCGGCAGCATGGCCGCCCTTTCAGATAACCCACTCAATATCTCAATCCTTTTACCACTGCTCATCCTTGCTTCAATCTTAGGGAATCAAACCAATTATATGATAGGGCGTGTGCTTGGGCCCAAGGTTTTTTCAATCAATAGGCCCTGGCTCATTAATAAAAAAAACCTAGGCGAAGCCCATCAATTTTATGAAAAACATGGTGGAAAAGCCATTATTCTCGCTAGATTCATGCCCGTTGTGCGAACGTTTATACCCTTTGTTGCGGGGATCAGTAACATGCGGTTTAAGCTATTTCATTTTTATAACATCACCAGTGCGGTGCTTTGGATCGGCAGTTTATTGGGTATGGGATATTTTCTAGGATCAATTCCATTGGTTAAAGAGAATTTTTCGATTGTCATTTACGGCATCATCATCCTCTCAATCCTACCAGTCATCCTCTCTTTCTTTTATCAGCGAATAAGAAAACCGAGCTAAAAAATAACGATCGCCGGCAATCCTAATGGCATTTATACTGCGCGCAGTATAACTATAAATTCCAATACGTCAGATTTTTAGTCGACTTGCTGTCGTTGATAAATAGATTAGGGATATCCATCAAAATCTTAGGCTCTTTACAGTGCCTAAGAATCTCATTGAATTGATCGCGATAAAAATCATGACCCACGGCAATGATTGCAACGGATAAATCCTTCATGTCCTCAAAACGGTTTAATTTAACGCCTTGAGGGACAGGAACATCGAGCGGACTCAATGGATCATGAACCCACAGATTAAATCCATATTCCTTCAATTCTTTGATCAACTTTAAAGCAAGACTATTGCGCAAATCCACTAAATTTTCTTTATAAGAGATCCCAAAAACACCAATGGTCGCATTCTGTATATTTGCTTTGCTTTTAACCAATAATTTCATCATGGATTGGATAACAAATTGTGTCATCTCATCATTAATGTGTCGTGCAGCAAGAATAAGTTCTGGGTATACGCCATATCGTTTAGCCTCATAGGCCAAATAATGAGGATCAATCGAAATACAATGCCCTCCAACAAACCCGGGTTTAAAGGGCAAAAAACACCATTTGGTTTTAGCACCCTCAATAATCTCATGCGTATCGAGGTTTAAGGCATGCATAATTTTGGTAAATTCGTTCATTAAAGCAATGTTCACATCACGCTGCGTGTTCTCTAAAATTTTAACCGCTTCAGCAATTGGAATGCTGGATACAGGGTGAACTTTATTACAAATTAATTGATAAGTTTCTTTGATACGTTTTAATGTGGGCTCATTTTGGGCTGAAATAATTTTAGTAATCGTTTCCAAGGTGTGCGTTGAATCACCCGGGTTGATTCGCTCTGGAGAATAGCCCACATTAAAATCCTTTCCACAGACAAGCCCACTCACGCGCTCTAAAATAGGAATGCAAATCCCTTCGGTTGTCCCTGGATAAACCGTTGATTCGAAAACAAGAATATCACCCTTCTTGATCACTGAGGCGATTTGTTCAGTGGCCTTAATTAATGGCTCTAAATCTGGAATTTCATAAAAAATGGCAGGGGTTGATACAGCAATAATATAAAAAGTTGCGGTTCGCAATATCATCCAAATGACTGGTATAAACAACCTTAGAATTTGATAAATCAGCGTTATCGACTTGTTGATTCAAATCAACCCGTTTCTGTAACTCTAAAATTCTTTCTTGGTTGATGTCATAACCCAACACCACATGATCCCGCCCCAAGGAAACGGCCAAACCCAAACCAACATAACCTAAACCAACCACGGCATATGTTTTCATAGATATCCTTATATAAATCTAGAAAAAGAACCAATTGCCTCAGTTCATGTCACTGTTTAAGTATAGACTACTTTTTACTCACCCTATGCGTTTGAGATTTATTCAGTCGCTTATTTTAGTTTACTAGTTTGCTGTATTATATTACAGTGTGGGCAATTAATTTAAATCCGTTATGTTATTATGCTTGATCTCATCAAAAATGCTTTATTATTCCGCGATCCCAGCTGCTTAAAATTTCAAAGCCAGCTGAAGCACGCCACTGACTTAAAGCAACTGGCGAATGAACTCATTCAATCCATCTATTATCCTCAACTATCCATTAATAAGGATAGTGGTGAGCTTTGCTCTGAAGAAATTCTCCGCTTATTTTTTATTATTCCTAAAAGCATCGAAGGACTGTCTGACGAACATTGCTTAACATTTTTTCGACATATTACGACCCCTTTGGTGGCGCAACTCCTCTGGGTAAAAAGAGCCATTGGATTAGATATCCAAAGACAAACAATGGCAGAACAACAACTTCAAATTGAGTTCTATATTAATCAATTCAATCAATGTTGTGATAACCCCTCAAACGATTCACTAAAAATACGCACTTCCAACCAGAAACACCCAGAAAACCTTGACTCCCTTTCATTCACCTTCTTACACACGATGATTGCTTATACCTCGCTCGACTATATTCAATCCATTGTATTGAAAAAATTTCCAAAAGAAGAGGTAATGCTTGCTGAACTAGAACGTGCCATCAATGCATGTTTTTTACTTTTATCTAGTGAAACACTATCGATAAATGTTGACAAAAAATACAGAATAATCGGGGCCATCTTCAACCTTTTTTTATTAGAATGTCTTGACGATGCACCTTTCGAGGTCCCTGCCTACTTTGAGCAAATAAAAAATCAATTTAAAAAATTAAAGCATTACACGCTAATCAAACACTGTATTATGCTGAACACCGTCTATTATTATTTGGAGATCGCAAACAACTATAATGAAATAGAACCATTGCTCATTGAATTTTCCAAAGATAACGATAGACCCCTGATTTACATTTTCAATATTGATCCCACATTAATTCGCTATATCCTTATGTTTATTTTTAGCACAGGCCCCGATCCCCAAAAAATTAGCGAAAAGCTAATGCTAATATTCACAGGCCTAACACCCATACGAGAGATGCCCTCAACCCCCGAAACACCTGCACGTTTTCGCTTCCTACTGTCTCTTTACCGAGATTATGTTACAACCGAAAGAGAACGCCATCAAAAAGAAGGGTTATTGGCCCTGTTGATCAATCTATGTTTAGAAGAAGAAGGCCATTCAAACAGCCCTTTTATTCAACATGTTATGCCCATTGCATTCACTTCCAATCACATTGGTTTCACCCTGGCTTTTTTCCTCTCCTCCATCAACAAGATTGATATTGCAAAGAAAAAAGAATTATTTAGCCTGCTCATCAAAACCACCGATTCCTCCCTCGGCGTATACCTTAACTTATGGAATCTGTTACATCATCAAAAACTTCCTGCTGTTTTGGAAGTAAAAATCTTGGAATTTTTGGTGTGCTTTACCGATGAGGCCTGTTTTTATGAACATCAAAAATTGCATCAACTATTAAATCATTTCAATGACTTCCTAACTGAATACTGGAAACCTCAACCCATCGTCGAAAAAATGCGCTTAGAGAGTAAAATAACGAACTTTTCAATTGCCTTCATTAACGTCATTGACCGCGCTAAAAATGACAGGCTTTCTCTTCTTATAAAATCCATGCTCAATTGCCATCAATCATACCGCCAATCACTGCTGTTATTTTTTATCAACGCCCCGCCATTATCGAATGTTTTTAGGGCATTATTGAACGATGGCAGCGCCATCGGCCCTCAATCCAATCCGTGCCAGGCATTTAAATATGAAGAAAATAATTTAATTAAAATATCCACTGAATTATGTAAATCAGATCGAGAACATCACGCACCGCACCTCATTGAAGCCCTGCTATCCTCCATAGATGCTGAGCTAAGCGCGGTAATATTACTCCTATTATTAATATTAGTGTCACAAAACAACGACAGTGGCATTATTCCCAAGCAATCCAAATGGTTCAAATGGACCCTCTCATTAATTAAAGAAATCACTATCAATCATCCACAGACCAACATTGGGAAGGCCATGTTTCATTTTACAAAATTATTTTCCATTAAAACATTTCTACCTAGAGAGCAACAAAGGGCATTTTTAGAAAGCACTCAACCCATAGTGCGAGAAGAACCCATGGCATCTGTTGATGACATCGTGGCTGAATTAGAAAAATCTCTCATAAAACAACCGTCAAAAAAACAAAAAAAAACACCTGCTAATCAATCGATAGAAGCCATAGAGCCCGCAGAAAAAAAGAAACCAACACCCTTATTATCGCCAATAAAACAGCCGGAAATAGTGCCTGAGAAACCTGCCAAAACAAGTCCATTGAAGTCCCTGGAATTGAGCGAAACCAGCTCAAAAAAGCAAATTGAACTTGAGGATTCGGCAGCCTTATCTGAACTAAAAAAATCATTGACTTCAAGTTTAAGAAAAATAAATGTCCAGATGGATAAAATGCAACACATTAAACTACCCACTGGATTTAGAACAGGATATCGCACTGTAGAACAAAGCCTGAGAAGCATTCAAGCCTTATTAAGCCCCGCCCCTACATCTGAATCAACTCCACCCACCACGGAAAAAAAAGCAACCTATTCAAGTTTGACTGCCCCTTCGAAATTAAAACTAGAAGAAGACTGGAACAAAGAACTGGCTATTTTTTGTTATGATATTCAAATTAAACTCAATAAATCGTTGGATAAGCGGTCCAAAAAAGAATCTGCTGAATATCACCACCTCATAAAAACCATCACCTGTGAATTAGCCTCATTGAGCCATTGCTATTTTAAAAATCCAAAATTGCACTTCCCTGAAGCGATTATCCGTTGTTTATCCGTGATTAAAACGCATTATCAAACAGAAAACACCCGGGTTGCCATGAAGGGTAATTTCGCCTTTCCCAAAGAAGCAGATGATCTGGATCTGGTGATCATTCCAGACACGCCTGTAGAACAAAAAGAAATAAATGATAAATTTACCGCATTATCTAAAGCCTATGGTACAGCAGTGATTTCTGGAAAAATATTCCAAAATGAGGAATTACTCTCTCATCAGGTCGACATCGTGATCCCCTTCGAGCCTGAAATCAACCTTGATTTAAATTTTTTGAAGCACCCTCTATCCCCTATTGAAGAATTGCATAAAACAGCCCTCGCTTTTTTATCCCCTTGTGCCATTCATTGGTACTTTGATGGGCATGCTTGCATGCAACCGCAAACCGCGCGTGCGATTTGTTGTGATAAGCCTGTTTTAAAATTATTAAGCCCATTAAAAAGCATTGAAGAACAGATGCATCTCATTGGGTATATTATAAAAAATGTAATTAAATATAATGATATCCTCTATTTGGATCAACATATCAAAAAATTGATGAAGGATTATATTAATCCAGATTCACGTGATGCCGCATTGCCCACCATTATCTGTAGAGATGAGATAGAAAAAAATCAGAAAATCATCGGGTGCACCATGGAGTATTTGTTAAATCGCTTGTCATCAAGAACGACTAAAACCATTCGTTTTATCTTGGAAAAACAATTGTTGCGCGTTCTTTTTCCCTTGCACGAACAACAATATCCTTTATATGCACAGTATTTTACAACCCATTTTTTTCCTGTTGGGGCCGGTCATTTTCCCTCTAAAATATCAGGACCGGCTTTTCTATCGATGTTTTTTATAGGTGCCCTCGTTGATAAACCGATAGAAAAACAACAACTATTCATTGAGGGACTAAAAAAATTACCTCCTTTTGATCAAAAAAGTCTAAAAGAGAGCATGGCAAAAAGCATCGCTATTTTAGAAAGCATCATTCCACTCACAACGGATAAATTATCAACTCAACCCGGCAGTGCCTTCACAACCCCAGGAAAATTCTCATTTGCAACAGAAACCTTAAAACTCATTTTCAGTCTATGGCACCCCGAGGGCCTTCCACCGCAAGAAAAACCCCAAAGCCCGCTCAGTGACCGACTAAAAAATCCAGAAACAAGAGGAACCACCCCCTCACCCACATCGCCTGTAGCAAGTGCGTCAGCAAGTTATCCGCAACGTTTTCTCGCTGTCGATAGAGGCCTGACTAAACCAATGGTCGAGGCGCCCCCCAGTGACTCGTCTTGTCAATACGCTTTCTAATTGAAGCAGCAACTCGCCCTGCATCAAAACTCAATGAGCAAGCGGTTAAGCTTTGATGCTTGCCTGCACTGAACTTTTTGGGCGAGTTGCTGTAATTGAAGTGTCATTGAGGAGGCTTTGCTTCATAAATTTCCACGAAGACCCTCTATCGACCTACAGCATCGCTTAGCCATTAAGCAGGCGATTAATTAAATTGTATCTAGTATTTTGTATAAAACTCCTTCAAAATGACCCAAGACAACAAATTAAAAAAGGCTAATCAAGTTGAAAGGTCTACTCTGGATGGCATTTTTTTTATGTAACTCAGTGTATGCGCTACCCTCAGTCGCATTTTTTTATGGCAAACAGATCCCCAATTTAGAACTATGTCTGTACAACATTGTCGTTGTCGATCCCTATTCAAATTTTAATCCGGAAGATTGCAAACCCATGAGTGCTCCCATTGCTTATGTTAGTCTGGGTGAGGTTCGTCGGGGTGTTGCTTATGAAGAAAATATTCGACCCGAATGGGTGATTAGCCACAATAAAGACTGGAACCATAATAAAATCATTGATCAAACACAAAAAGGCTGGCAAACATTTTTTATCAATGAGCTCATCGAACCCTTATGGAAGCAAGGCTATCGTGGTTTTTTCCTGGATACCTTAGATTCCTATCAAATAGCGGGGCTTGATCCAAAGCAACAACAAAAACAAATAGATGGCATCGTTCATTTGATTAAACAAATCAAATGCCAACATCCAGATGCAAAAATCATTTTAAACCGTGGTTTTCCGTTTTTAGCCCAGGTTCGCAAAGAGGCTTATGCTGTGGTCATTGAATCACTTTATCACGCATGGATTCAAGAAAACCACCGCTATGAAGACACATCACTAGCAGAGCAAAAATTATTATTAAACGAAATTGATAAAATACGACAACTACAACTGCCTATCATTATTATCGATTACCTTCCACCTAGCCAACAGGCTAGGGCACACGCTTTAAGCCATCAAATAGCCCAGGAAGGCATGATCCCTTGGATAACTGATAATCTGTTGCAAGCCATTTATATTAAAAAAGTTCAAGATGTTAAACGGCAAATACTCATCCTATTTACCAATGAAAGAAAATTACCCATACAATACATGCCAGCTCTCCGATATGTTGGTACAGTTTTGGAATATATGGGTTATATTCCAAAATATCTTAATTTAAACGACGCAACTGCTTATCCAGGAGGAAATTTAAAGGACAAATATGCCGGTATTATCCTGTGGTTAGAAATCCAAGATCTTAAATTTGCAACGCTTTTAACCTGGGTACAACAGCAAATTAACAATGACATTCCCGTTGTCTTTTTAAAAGGTTTTGGCGTGCCCAGCGATAGCCAGTCATTACCTCATTTCCCGCTAAAATTGTACCTAGGTTTATCGTAACCCAATGAATTAAAATAAAATATCTTGTTTTTTGTTGTTGATTTATCACTTTTTCATAGGTACAATTAGACCTATGAAAAAGGAGTTTTACGATGTTGTGCCGCATA
>CANJHO010000096.1 GCA_947474165.1 Legionellaceae bacterium | reverse complement strand
CTTTGGGGTGCCATTTTATTGAATTTGATGTCATGTTAAGTGCAGATGGTGAGGCTTTTGTTTTTCATGATGAAAATATAAAACGAACCACCAATGGACGGGGTGAGTTTGGCATGCTGACAGCAGAATATTTGCGCTCCCTTGATACAGGATATTGGTATGCTAAGAAATTTCGTGGCGAAAAAATTGTAACATTTCAAGAAGCCATCACTTGGTTAAATGCCTCAGGCCTTCATGCCAACATTGAAATCAAACCTTATCCAGGACGCACTGAAGTCACAACCATTGCGGTGTTGACACAAATTAATCGATATTGGCCACAAGATAAAAAACTACCTTTGCTCTCAAGTTTTGATACAGACGCCTTAACCTTGTGCCATAGCATTGCCCCCGAAATACCCCGTGGCCTATTATTGGATAAATGGCAAGAAAATTGGCAGAAATTAGCGCATGAATTACAGTGTGTTTCAGTGCATTTAAGCCGGCGAGCTGCAACCAAGGCGCGGGTATTGGCTCTGAAAGAACAAGGGTATTTGGTTTATGTTTATACGGTCAATTGGAAACGAAAAGCTGCTAAATTATTCAGTTGGGGGGTGGATGCAGTGTTTACTGATTATCCTGATTTATTAAGGAAATGATGATGCGTCGTCTCTTCTTGACCCTTATCTGCTATTTTATGTTGAACGCCTTACAGGCAAAACCTCAACCGATCGTGTTGTGGCATTCGATGGCGGGAAATTTGGGCACAGCTTTTCAAACAATAACGAATGAATTTAATCACATCCAATCAGCTTATGTTATCAAACCCATCTATAAAGGCGATTATATTGAATCCTTAACGAGCTTTGCCGCTGCATTCCGAGCCCATCAACCGCCGGACTTAATTCAAGTGTTTGAAGTCGGTACAGCAACCATGCTAGCACCACGGGGCATTATTAAGCCGGTTGATGAGATAATGCAAGCTGAGGGCTTAAGCTTACCCAAAGCTGATATGTTTCCTGCAGTCCTAGCGGCTTATAGCAATGGGGGCCAGTTGATGGCAATGCCATTCAATACTTCAGTACCGTCCTTATTTTATAATGCTGATGCCTTGGCCAAGGTGGGCTACACGGCTCAAAATTTTCCGCGCACTTGGGATGAATTAGAAGTATTGGCGGCGCGCCTAAAGCATGAGGGGTTTGCTTGTGTTTATACGAGCGCCTATCCGGCCTGGATTCTGATAGAGTCTTTTTCAGCCACGCATGGCTTAGGTCTTATTGATCCAAACACTAAGCGTGCTATTTTCAATAATAAAAAGATAGTCCATCACCTTCAGCGATTGGTGCGATGGCAAGGTTTACATTATTTTGAGTATGGCGGAAGAACGGATGATGCAACGGTTTTGTTTAGCAGTGGCCGTTGCCCTTTATTAAGTCAGTCCTCAGGTGCGTACAATAGTTTAACCGAATTGGTACCGTTTCATGTTGGCATGGCCCCTTTACCTATGGAAGATAAATCACCAGGCATACGATTTAATAATGTTGCAGGGGGTGCTGCACTCTGGGCGGTAGCGGGCCAATCGGCGTCAGTTTATCGGGGGATGGCACTCTTTTTTACCTACCTGGCTTCTCCCAAGGTACAACAACGTTGGCATGAAGCGACAGGTTATTTGCCCCTGGGTTCGGTTGGGGTTTACCAAAAGTTGGCAGATGAAAGTCAAAATCCGGCATTGGGATTGGCAGCTCAAGAATTCATGGGTAACACAGGTGAGATTGTTCCCTTACAGCTTGGGCCATTTAATCAAATTCGAGCGATTAATGATGAGGCCTTAGAGGCGATTTTCGCAGGCATTAAAGGGCCTCAACAAGCGATGGATGAAGCGGTGCAACGGGCGAATCATGCGCTGCTTCGTTTTTCGCATAATACGCATTCATAAGAAAAAATCTGATATTATTGCGCCAATTATTTGATACGACTGGTGAGGAAATCAAGTATACTACGCATTAAAATATACAGTATATCAAAGTGTTCCGCTACCTAACGGTCGTGGTTCGAATGATTTGTGTAAATTTTAAGCACAAGATGCCTTTGTCCTGAAAATGATGCACATTGCTGTTCCTTCGAATATGAATTGTGGTAATTTGGAAACTTAATCCGTTATTTTTTTAGAGATAGCGCACTGCGTTAAGTTAATAGAGGTTGGGATGACTGGTTTCGATTAATAATTAAGCAATATGGTCTAATTTTCAATCGAACCCACATGGCGAGGTAGAGGGCATATGCATGATGGTACAGTTTTTTACACGGTTTTTTTGATTTTTGCAGGTGCTGCAGTTTTTTCAACGGTCGTGCTCTATACGAAACAATCGTTATTGGTTGCCTATATTTTGTTGGGTGCCGCATTAGGCCCGTGGGGTTTGGGTTTGGTGTCTGATCTCAGTGCGGTACGTCAGGTGGGTGACGTGGGGATTGTCTTTTTATTATTTCTATTAGGACTGCATTTGCAGCCTCAAAATTTGATTCATATGTTGAAAGAAGTGACCTGGATAGCATTATTTAGTTCAATATTATTTGCCTTGATTGCTTATGTGATTGGTCGTTGGTTTGGATTGCCGAATACTGAATGTTGGGTATTGGGTGCTGCAATGATGTTTTCGAGTACCATTATTGGTCTCAAATTATTACCCACAACTATTTTACATCATCAACACACGGGTGAGGTGATGATTAGCGTGCTCTTGATGCAAGATCTGATAGCGATTATTGTCTTAATCCTGATTAATGGTGCAAAAGAAAGTGGTGGATTGGTTTGGAACGATTTGTTGTTGGTGGGGGTGACGTTACCCTGCTTAATTTTGTTTGCTTTTCTTTTTGAGCGGTATATTTTAGTCAGATTACTCGCTCGTTTTGATAGAACCCAAGAATATGTTTTTTTACTCTCCATTGGTTGGTGCCTTGGTTTATCTGTACTCGGACGCAAATTAGGCCTATCTGAAGACATCGGTGCTTTTGTTGCGGGTGTGGTATTGGCGTCTAGTCCGATTTCACTTTTCATCGCAGAAAGTTTGAAGCCATTGCGAGATTTTTTTCTGGTCTTGTTTTTCTTTTCAGTAGGTGCCACCTTTAATTTTGGTTTCGCAGCCCAGGTGATTATTCCAGCCTGTATTTTGGCATTGCTCATGTTGTTTTTAAAACCGCTTTGTTTTCGTTTATTATTTACCAAAGCCGGTGAAAAACCTCAGGTTGCTAAAGAAGTTGGTTTTCGTTTAGGTCAGGCGAGTGAATTTTCATTATTGGTTGCGAGCATTGCTTTGGGGGCTCACCTCATCTCTGATGTTGCATCGAATCTCATCCAGGCCACTACCATCCTCACGTTTATCGTTTCTTCCTACATGGTGGTGTTAAAATACCCGACGCCGATGTCATTGTCTGAAAAAATGCGAAAGGACTAAATCAAATGAAATTACTCGTGATTGTTCTTTGTTTGTTAATTGAACGTTATTGGATGCCATTAGGTTCATCTCAGCGTTTTTATTGGTTTTCTTTCTATGGTAGTGTCATGGAGAAACAATTAGCCAAGCTCTCTTTTATTGGCGCGCCATGGGTGAAGTTGATGTTGTTTTTATTGCCATTTCTTGGCACCATGTTTTTTATATTGCATCAAACGTCCCATGAATTATTTGGGTTGGTTGGGCTATTCTTTAATGTTCTTATTTTATTTGGCTGTATTGGGCCGGGTAATCCTTTTTACCCTGCAGAGGATTTAACGGGAGAGGTTCATCGTCAGGGGGATGTTGAGGCCTATTTAGTTAAAGCCAATGAACAACTGTTTGCTGTGTTATTTTGGTATTTTATGTTAGGCCCATTGGCTGTATTGGGTTATCGGTTGATCTCAGAAAGCAGGCGCCTTGTTTGTCTTAATCCTTTGGCATCACGATTGACAAATTTCATCGATTGGCTGCCGGTGAGGATGACGGTTTTATTGTATTTATTGGTTGGTAATTTTCAAGCAGGTTTGCGAAATTTCTCACAGTTTTTAATTAAATCCCCGGGCAACAATCAACACATGTTGAGTGTGTGTGGTCTAGATGCGCTTGGTTCGGGGAGTGAGTCTATTCAAATGGTACACGCAAAGAATTTGGTCGATCATTCAGTGATTGTGTTACTGGTTTTCTTGGCCTTGTTTACGATGGTTGCATGACTATAAATAAAAGGAAGTGCTATTTCATGGTCCGTGTGATGGTCTGTTTTGCTGTGATTGCACTCAGTGCCTGCACCAGCCATAGGGTTTCTGTTCAGCAAGTGAAAGCGCGTGTTTCCTGTAACATGGGTTGTGAGGAGCGCTTTCAACGATGCAGTCAAATGTGTGACAACAATTGTCATACCTGTTCTAAATCTGCTCGAATTAAGACCGCTCGGCATTATCAACAAATGGTGCGTGAGCAAGTAATTCAGGGAGGAATGATCTCGCGCGAGTTGAATTCTTACAGAGATCCATTACAATGCCGCAAAACTACCTGTAACTGTCAGGCGGACTTAACTGTTTGTCTTGCTGCTTGTACGGGTATTATTCGTAAACGTCTGCAAGTTGGACCAGCTTGCTGCTAAATGCCCTAAGATAGGCGAGGAATACGTTCATGTCGAATGAAAAAGATAATGACATCGACCCCATAGAAACACGCGAGTGGTTGGATGCAATACAATCCGTTGTAAATAATGATGGCGATGATCGCGCTGGTTTTTTAATACAAGCGTTATTGGATAAAGCATCTGCTGAGGGGATCCCCTTAAGCAATGCTATCCATACCCCTTATAAAAATACCATCAAAACTTATGAAGAAAAACAATTGCCACCTGATGAGGGGATGAGTAAACGCATTAGTGCCTTGATTCGTTGGAATGCCGTTGCCATGGTATTGCGAGCAGGGAAATATGCGCCTGAGTTGGGAGGGCATATTGCATCTTATGCTTCTGCTTCAACGCTTTACGAAACAGGATTTAATCATTTTTTCAAAGGACCCAATGGCGATCATGGGGGTGACCTAATCTATATTCAGGGTCATTCCTCACCTGGTATTTATGCCAGAGCCTTCCTTGAGGGCCGGTTATCTGAGCAACAATTGGATAAATTTAGGCAAGAGGTTGAGGTGGATGGTTTATCTTCTTACCCTCATCCGTGGTTAATGGGTGATTTTTGGCAGTTTCCCACCGTTTCAATGGGTTTAGGCCCTCTACAGGCGATTTATCAAGCACGTTTCATGAAATATTTAGAGAACCGTGGCTTAATTAAAGCCGAAGATCGCAAGGTCTGGGCTTTTCTTGGCGACGGTGAAATGGATGAGCCTGAGTCTTTGGGTGCATTGTCTATTGCTGCTCGAGAGCAATTGGATAACCTGATTTTTGTAGTGAATTGTAATTTACAACGCTTAGATGGTCCAGTGCGGGGCAATGGCAAGATCATCCAAGAATTGGAAGGCGTTTTTCGAGGTGCCGGTTGGAATGTGATTAAGGTCGTTTGGGGCGGCCGATGGGATCCTTTGTTGGCTCGTGATAAAAATGGATTGCTACAAAAGCGAATGCAAGAATGTGTCGATGGTGATTATCAAGCCTACAAGGCCAATGATGGTGCTTATGTTCGTGAACATTTTTTTGGCAAAAGCCCTGAATTAAAAAAAATGGTAGAGCATTTATCAGATGATGAAATATGGCGCTTGAATCGTGGGGGTCACGACCCACAGAAAGTGTATGCCGCTTATGCAAAAGCGGTGGCACATCGCGGGGGTCCAACGGTGATTCTTGCTAAAACCATTAAAGGTTATGGCATGGGTGAAGCGGGTGAAGCGATGAACATTACTCATCAGCAAAAGAAAATGAGTGTTGATCAATTACGTGTTTTCCGAGATCGCTTTAGCATTCCCATCAGTGATGAGGACATTGCTGAATTGCCCTTTTATAGGCCTGCTGATGACAGCCCTGAAATCAGGTATTTACATCAACAACGTGAAGCTTTAGGGGGCTATTTACCCTCTAGAAGCATTGCGGTTGACCCCCTTCCCACACCGCCCTTGTCTGATTTTTTAACCATCACGAAGAATTTAGGCGATCGTGAAATTTCCACAACCATGGCTTTTGTTCGGATATTGGGCATCTTATTGAAAGACAAGGTGCTTGGGCCTCGGATTGTTCCTATCGTTCCGGATGAGTGCCGTACCTTTGGGATGGAGGGATTGTTTCGGCAAATTGGGATTTATTCACCTGTAGGGCAGTTGTATACCCCAGTTGATCATGAACAAGTGATGTTTTATCGTGAGGCCCGTGATGGGCAAATTTTAGAAGAGGGAATCAACGAGGCGGGGGCTTTTTGTTCTTGGATTGCGGCAGCCAGCTCCTATAGCTCTAATAAATTAGCGATGATTCCTTTCTATATTTATTATTCTATGTTTGGTTTTCAGCGCATTGGCGATTTGGCCTGGGCTGCGGGCGATATCCAAGCCCGTGGGTTTTTGCTAGGCGGAACGGCAGGGCGCACAACACTTGCGGGAGAGGGATTGCAGCATCAGGATGGTCAGAGCCATCTCATGGCATCAATGATTCCTAATTGTGTCAGTTATGATCCGACTTTTGCTTATGAATTAGCGGTTATTATTCAAAATGGTCTGTATCGCATGTTTGAACGTCAAGAGAACGTGTTTTTTTATATTACAGTGATGAATGAGAACTACCAACATCCCGATATGCCTAAGGGGGTTGAAGAAGGGATTATCAAAGGGATGTATTTGTTAAAAAGTGGTGAAAAATCATTAAAACATCACGTGCAGCTTCTAGGAAGTGGTACGATTTTGCGTGAAGTCATTGAGGCCGCTCGCTTGTTAAAAGACGATTTTTCAGTGTCAGCTGATATTTGGAGTGTGACGAGTTTTAATGAGTTGCGTCGGGATGGGTTGGCTGTTCTGCGGCGAAATCGCATGCACCCTACAAAACCTGCTGAAAAATGTTACGTTAACCTGCAATTAGCTAATCAAAAAGGCCCTGTGATTGCAGCGACGGATTATATGCGCTTGTATGCGGATCAAATTCGTCCTTTTATCGAGGCCCCTTTTGTAACGCTAGGGACTGATGGTTATGGGCGCAGTGATACCCGTGCAAAATTGAGACATTTCTTTGAGGTTGATGCCAAATTTATTGTGGTGACCGCATTGAATGCGCTGGCAGATCAGGGAGATATTCCTAAATCAATGGTACTGGATGCGATGAACGCTTATGGAATTGATCCTGAAAAACTCGATCCAGTAACGCATTAGTGCTTCGAATTCTTAAAAGCTGAGGTTAATATGGCTGATGAAAAAGAAATAAAGGTCCCCGATATTGGGGGTGCTACTGAGGTTGAGGTCATTGAGGTATTGGTTAAAGTAGGTGATATGATCTCCAAGGAGACCTCTTTGGTTACATTGGAGTCTGATAAAGCCAGTATGGAAATCCCTTCGCCTATGGCCGGTGTGGTTCGTTCCTTAAAAATTAAGTTGGGTGATAAAGTATCTGAAGGCGATGTTATTTTAACCCTAACGGCCACAGAGAGTGACTCATTGACACCTCCAGTCGTGGAAGAGGTAGCGCAAGTTAAGAAAAGTGAGGAAATTCAAAAGGTTAGTGAACCAAAACCTGAACAAAACAAGGCAGTTGAAAAACCCAGTGCTGTTGTTCAACCTTTGTTAGATAAAAGTGGTAGCGTATCAGCAGGTCCAGCTGTTCGCCGTTTGGCACGAGAGTTTGGTGTTAATCTTTCTTTAGTGAAGGGAACTGGGCGAAAGTTTCGGATCAGTAAAGAGGATGTGGCACTTTATATTAAAAATATCCTCAATGATAAATCAACACAAGCAGGTTTTTCAATGCCTGTTGCACCCAGTATTGATTTTAGTAAATTTGGTGGGATTGAGATTAAGCCACTCAATAAAATTAAACGATTAACGGGCATTAATCTTCATCGAGCTTGGGTCACAATTCCTCATGTGACTCAATTTGATGAGGCCGATATTACGGAGCTGGAAGCGTTTAGAAAAGCAGAAATGCAGACGGAGCCAGCGGTTAAGTTAACGATACTGGCCTTTGTTTGTAAATTAGTAAGCAAGGCGTTATTCATATACCCTCAATTTAATGCTTCTTTGGATGCGAGTGCTGAAAACCTAATTTATAAGCAATATTGTCATATTGGTATTGCTGTGGAAACACCCAATGGCTTAGTTGTGCCAGTGATAAAGGACGTTAATCGTCTATCTGTTAGTGAAATTGCCAAAGAAATGGGACGATTAAGTGTCAAGGCTCGTGAAAAAGGATTAATGCCGACTGACATGAATGGGGGATGTTTTACCATTTCGAGTTTAGGTGGGATTGGCGGCACTGCGTTCACCCCGATTGTTAATAGTCCTGAGGTGGCTATTCTGGGCTTGTCTCGATCGGCGATAAAGCCCGTCTTTCAAGATGGTGAGTTCAAGCCTCGATTGATGTTGCCTTTGTCATTATCATATGATCATCGCGTGATTGATGGGGCAGAAGCGGCACGGTTTACTCGTTATATTTGTGAGGGATTAAGCGATATTCGGCGGGTTATATTATAATTGGACATTTGACAAGACTGCATGAAAAAAGACTCATGCAGTCTTGTCCATGATAATGACACGAGGTTTTTGATGACAAATAATATTAAAACAGAGGTGGTTGTAATTGGAAGTGGGCCTGGTGGCTACACTGCGGGATTTCGTGCAGCAGATTTAGGAAAACGCGTTGTCATTGTTGAGCGTTATGATACCTTGGGTGGTGTGTGTTTGAACGTAGGCTGTATTCCATCTAAAAATTTGCTTCATGTTGCCAAAGTCTTGAATGAATCTCATGAAATAGCTGATCTAGGCGTTCATTTTTCTAAACCAAAAATTGACAGCCACCAATTGGTTGCTGGGAAAAATGCTGTGGTTAAAAAATTAACGGGTGGTTTGAATGCACTAGCCAAACAGCGCAAAGTTGAAATAGTCACAGGCGTTGCTGAATTTGCTAGCACACATCAATTAATCGTGACAGGTAAAGAAGGCAAAACCACGATCGATTTTGAAAATGCAATCATCGCGGTTGGTAGTGAGTCTATTAATTTACCTTTTATACCTAAAGACAAGCGAATTTTTAGTTCTACAGGCGCACTTGAATTAGCTGATATTAAAGGGAATTTATTGGTTTTGGGGGGAGGGATTATTGGTTTAGAAATGGCGACGGTTTATGCCGCCTTAGGGGTGGATGTCACGGTTGTTGAATTTCTTGATCAATTGATCCCAGGCGCTGACTCCGATTTGGTCAGTGTATTGCAAAAACGCATGGTTAAACAAGGGATTAAATTTCTTCTTAAAACCAAAGTCACGGCCATTGAGGCTAAAAAAGAGGGAATTTATGTCTCGATGGAAGGGGCACACGCGACGAGTACCCCGCTTTGTTATCAACAAGTTCTGGTTTCAGTGGGGCGCAAACCCAATGGTGGCACAATCGCGCTTGATAAAGCGGGCGTAGAAGTGACGGAAAAAGGATTCATTCCTGTTGATAAACAAATGAGAACCAATGTTTCTCATATATTTGCTATTGGTGATGTCGTCGGTCAGCCCATGTTAGCCCATAAAGCCATTCCAGAGGGCAAGGTGGCGGCTGAAGTGATATGTGGAATGAAGCATTATTTTGATCCTAAATGTATTGCCAATGTGGCCTATACCGATCCAGAAATTGCTTGGGTTGGATTAACAGAGAAAGAGGCTAAAGCACAGGGCATTGCTTATGAAAAAGCAGTTTTCCCTTGGGCTGCCAGTGGGCGTGCATTGAGTATGGGGCGTGATGAAGGGATGACTAAATTACTGTTTTGCCCTGAAACAAAACGTATTCTGGGTGCAGGTATTGCTGGGGTTAACGCAGGCGATCTGATTGCTGAGACATCACTAGCGATGGAAATGGAGTGTGAGGTAGAGGATATTGCTTTAACCATTCACCCGCATCCCACTTTATCTGAAACCATTGCACAGGCTGCTGAAATATTTGAGGGTACGATTACCGACCTTTATATGCCAAAGAAGAGCAAAAAATAGGTATTCAGCCCTATGAAGTAGCTATCGTTTTATTCGCCAAGTTGAGTATCAAATTGGATGAGGAAAGCGATAGCTACTTCATGCAGCCTGCTTATATAACGAAGGGAATAACAGATGACCTCAGGGATACGGCCAATGGAACTGGGAGATCTCGATAGCGTCCATGCTATCGAGCAGGTAGTGCATCGAGCACCCTGGACCCGTGATATTCTTCGTGATTGCATACTGGTTGATTATGATTGCCGGGTTATTGAGGCGGATCTACCCTTAAGACCCGTCATTGCAGGTTATATTATCTCTCGTTATGATGAAAACGCTTGTCATATTCTTAATATCTCTGTTGCATCTGAATTACAGCATACAGGGTATGGTCAGTTGTTACTCCAGGCGGTCTTTGATTCATTAGTCAATACCGAAATCAAGAGCATTTTTTTAGAAGTTCGACCCAGCAATGTATGGGCGAGACATTTGTATGAAAAAATGGATTTTCAGCAAATAGGGGTTAAACGAGGTTATTATCGAGTGGATCAAACGATAGAAGATGCACTGGTGCTAGAAAAAAAATTATAAGCTTCTTCATCACTGCTTATCCATTCAGACAAGGGCGCGTGCCACTGCTTGAGTAGTTAGGCCTCTCCCCGAACGTGGGGAGAAGCTGCTCGTAGTGCAGATGAGGGGATCTCCTAGCCTCTTAAGGCGGGAATTGTTATGGAACGACTGGGTTGCTGCCAGGCGTGGTAGCACTTGGGGTAGTTGGCGCAACGGGTGTTGTTGTGCTCGTTGTTGTTGTGGTGGGTGCAACAGGCGTAACGTTAATGATGGTTAGGGTTTGGCCATCATTCGAGGCATTCAAATATTGAGGGTCTACAGTTACACTAAACGTTGTGCCATCTGATTTTTTAAGCTGAACAACACTTTGGTTGGTTTGAGGTGTTGAAGCCGTTGTTGTTGTCGTGGTTGATGGTGTTGTTGTCGGGGTAGGTGCTGTAGCGCCTAGCGTGCCATCAGCATAGGCAAACGGTGAAGATAAAGCGGCCACAGCGGTTAAACTCAGCATATATTTTTTCATTTAAATACTCCCTGTATTAAGATTACAAGTGTAAGTCTAGCACATGAATCCAAAATAACTTATAAACCCTAAATTGATCGGTATTAAATAATCTCATAAGTTGATATATTGAAAAAAGCTAATTTAAATGTAACTCCCCAGCTACGTCATCCTGAGCGCGTCTTTTTGCGCGAAGGATCTCCCTGCAGTGGCAGATATTTTTGAAAAGTAAAATTCTTTTGGTTTTAATTGATGACCGTCTAAATAGT
>CANJHO010000095.1 GCA_947474165.1 Legionellaceae bacterium | reverse complement strand
TACTTACCTCAAAAAGTAGTAATAGATCAGCAAGTTACGTGTGTGTCAACGTGTGTGTCAAGTGCTCAACAAAAATTTCCGCTCCCTAACGGTCACGGTTCGGATTTTCTGAGCATATATTGAGCCTTTAAATGCAATCGCCGTGCCCAAGGTCCAGGGCTAATCAGATTGCCACAAGATTTTAATAAGCCGCAATATCGATGGTTTTGATTCGAGTATGAATACGCCTACCCTCTCTAATCAAAGTCAATGTGATCTTATCACCGACCTTCACATCGGATAGCAGATGATATAATGCACCATAGTTTCGAATGCGATGCCCGTTTAATTCAACAATGGTATCTCCAACCGATGAACGACCCCAACCGTGTCGTTGCGTGGCTCTCAGTTGTGCAAAGGCTGCGGGGGTTCGGGGAATCACCTTGGAAATTAATATCCCTTCTTTTATACCTAAACGCCTAGCGTCTTTAGGATCAACAGGTAAAATGCCTATCCCTGCCAGCACCACCCGACCATGCTTTATAATTTGGGTCACAATATGGCTGATATCGTCTGCAGGCACTGCGAAGCCAATGCCTGCAGAGGTCCCTGATTGTGAGAAAATAACACTGTTTAGCCCAATCAATCGACCATGGCTATCCAATAAAGGTCCGCCTGAATTGCCTGGATTAATACTGGCATCGGTTTGAACCATGTCATGAATTTTGATGCCACCCACCCCCGGCACTTGTCGTCGAAGCGCTGAAATAACACCCACAGTCAACGTATGATCAAGACCAAAAGGATTACCAATCGCAATGGCTTTTTGGCCTACCAATAATGCACTGGTGGGTGCCATTTCAAAAGGAACATAGGCTTTTAATAAAGCCAAGGCTTTGGGTGATGACAAGGCAAGAACAGCAATGTCTTTACGCGGCTCAACGCCAATCACTTTTGCTGGAACAGTTAATTTACCAAAAGTAACGCTCAATTGATCAGCGCCCTTAACCACATGAAAATTCGTGACAATATGACCTTGTTTATCCCAAATAATGCCTGATCCGGTACCCGATTTAATCGTTGTAGGCGCCGCTCTAGGGTGAGGTATTCTTTTCATTCGATGCACATAAACCACCTTTGGAGATGCGGTTTGAAAGACATTGATCGTATTTTTTTCATTGGGAAGCAATTCATCCAATGGCGTGGCGTAGCCTGGCAAAGCAACACTGGCTATCAAACATCCAATCACAACTAATTTTTTTAAAAACATGTAAAACCTTGGGTCGGTTAATTAGAATAATTCGCATTATGCAACATAATAACCCATGATGGCAAATTTATAACAAAAACAGGTCAAGGCCAGGCAACAATATCCTTAAAGTCCAAATCAGGTGTGATAATCACAGGACTACTGGTATAAACAACACCCGCTTGCATGCGTTGAATTTGTTTTTGAGAGGGACTTCGGATGCTAATTTTCCAAAGCGAAGGTCCGAGACGAATGGCATTGGGATCACCTGGCGTAATCACCTCGCCATTTTTGATAATGTCATTGCCCACCACAATGGTTTCAATATCATGGGCTATTGCAGTACATTCTTTAAGAGTACACCAGCCCTGTTCATAAAAGTGTTCACAACAGATGGCTCTTCGTTCACAACGACCTTTCATCAGGTATTTTTTATAATAATCATTCCATGCGATATCAATGAGTTGTCGATGTTTAAAACCCAATTGCATGGCTTTTGTTAATAAAGTTTCTAAAACAGGATAACTTTTAATATCCCCGGTGACTAATATATCCACATCGTTTGTAGGCCAGCCCTCTAGTACGGCACCACAAATCCAAAAAGTATAGTCCGATACGCCCGGTGTTTGAAAAAACTCATCACGCCAAGCATTTAATAATTCAGGATCAGGGGGAAACCAAGGCACATGTGTTTCAACAGCCCCACATTGATAAAAAAATTCACCCGCCCTCATTTTACTGACTCACGGAGTAATTTCCAGCCAATTGACCGCATCCTAATTTGTCACTATTCATTGGACCAAAAGTATATACTCGTTTTAAATGAAAGGGATTGGCAATGCTTACCAATCCCTCTAAAGTCGTTTGATTCACTGCAATGATTGCATTTTTTTCGGCAAAATCAGTGGGATTTAAACAAGACAGTTTCAATTCAATTTGACGACCCAATACACTCACAACCCGTTCAATGGTTTTTCTTAAATCAGTGGTTGAGTCATTGAAATCTTTAATACCAATATAGTTGATTTTGATATTGATTTCGGGTCGTTGCTCCATCAGTGCTTTAACCTGTTCTAAAACATGTTGCAGATTGTATTTGCTGCATTGACTATAAAGATATTTTATCTTCTCTTCATCCCAATGGGGGATCCCAACCTGAATCGATCGCAGGGGTAAATCACTGCTTGCCCAACGGCTTAAAGCATCCGGTAAAGCCCCCATGGTGGACATTTTAAATTGCATATGGGGATGGCGCTTTAATATTTGTTCTGATGCGTCAATCAAAGTGTTGGTCATGAGTGTCGGTTCGCCAATACCAGAATAAAAAACATCCTCGCGAACCGTGTTAAGCCCCGGGAAATCTTGTCGGTAGATAGCCATCAAGGCATCAACCTGCTCAACGATTTCCTCGGCAGTTAATGATTTAATGGGCGCTAAGGTCCCAGAGGCACAAAATAAGCATCCCACCGAGCAACCAAAGGAGGTTGATGGCTCAAACGCCACGTTAAAAGGGGTCCCATCATCTCGTAAATGTAAATAGTAAGACGATTCAATAATCTGACCAAAGCGCTTTGATTTTAAAACAAAGCGCTTTGCAATTTGATTATTCCAAACAGAGCCTGCAAAATAATACTGATCGCTTAAGGTCTCAACAACCTCATAACTTGTATGTTCCCAGCTCATTTTTATATCTCCAGTGGCTTAAGACAGCTTCCCGTATCACAAAAAACAATTAACGCGGTCCTGCCCTATTAGCGGCCAGCGCCTCTTCCAGCGCTTGCTGCAGTTGAGGGAAGCAAGTGCTAAGTTGTCTTAGTGCCAATAGATATTCTCTACTGGCAGGCGGTATCTCAGCATATCGATTCATTTTATCTTGAATCGCAATCTCACCATTGGGCTTGAGCTCAATTTGAACCCAGGCGCTGGCAAAGCAAATATTCCCTGTATGTCTTGAACACCCAAACTCCCAGATCCGAAGGGGTAGGTCCTCTGAAATTGGAATATGCGAATTAGTGCATATATTCTCCAAAAAATGCCAAACGCCAGCGCCTGGATTGACTCCTTGCTGTAGTTGCCGTCCTAAGGCGTGGATCTGGTGTTTTAGAAGGTCAATACCATGCAGAACATTGGCAGCAACCGGCTCACCCGCATGTAAACCAAAACGGCCCATAGCCCCTGCAACAGGAGGCATTGCTACCGCTTCAGGTGCGCGTCGAGCCGCCTCTGCAGGTGCACGTCGAGCTGCCTCTGCAGGTGCAGGCATTACTACCCCTGCCGCAATGGGAGGAGCCATCACCATCGGAGCAGAAAGAAGAGGAGAGGCTCTTAATTGCATGGCTGAGTTAAACGCTGGATTAAGGTGTTGGAGTTCACAATTGGTTGCGATTGAGGCATCCACGCTCTGTTGACCTCCTTCATTACCAATCATCGCATGCGGGTCAGCACAGTTCGTCAGTGCATTCACAAGCCCAGCTCTTGGTTCAAGCGCATCTTCCCTCGGTGTTCCACCCCACTCGAGGCCTAAGGTCAGGACATGGGCTTGTATGCGTGCGAGGGTTGCCGCCAGCTCGGGCGGTAAAACAGCTACCCCTGGGACATTGCCACTAAAAGGCAGCTCAAGACGTCGTATTCTTCCAAGCAGTATTCGTCGCGCCGCTTCTGGTAAAGTCGCTATTCGCGCCAATGCCTGTTCTATACCACGCAAACGTGCATGCTCCAATTGAACCTGATTTCGTCCTTCTAGTCCGGCTGCAAAAAAGCCCATGCCGGCCTTTAAAAATTTAAAGTTGATGCCTTCACCCGCGGCTAATTCAACATTCCCTTGAACACCAGCGGCCTCTAGGGCTTGACTGAATTCGCTATCAATGGCCATGGCCAACTGATTAAGACAGATTCTTCCCTCTACCCCTAACCAACGGACAACCATAACATTAGCCGAGGGGGCAACGGGTCTGGCTCGGCCGTACATGGCTTGATACATTTCTGCCTGCCATGCACTATATCCTGCAGGTAATTGGGGTGCTTGTGGATTATTGGGATAGAAAACCAGACCACCCGTGTTATGCAAGTCGCCTTGCCACTGTAAACCGGATTGATCAATGATAATCGTTTTTACAGGTGGATTGAACATCACACGAGCGGAGCCACCAAAACCGCCTTTTGCCGTGGCCATAACCACCCCAGCCACATTGGTGGCTTTGACTAAACATCGTAATCGACCGATTTGGTCAATGTTTAATGCGCCATTATAGAGCCCAACATTCATGACGCCCGTGGTATTTAATTCCTCATTCCGAGCCAGTATTTGCAAGTGTCTCGCAGTGAGTAGGGCCGCATCAGCAGGCAATGTTTCTAGCACCCCCGTATAAGGATTAACACAGGATCGACCTAAGATTGCAGTGCCTGCAAGCAATTGTCTAAATGCTTGTAATATTTGCTCTGGGCAGTTTAATTGAACAAGGGCTGCATTGGCAGCAAGGGCTTGTGGCGCTCTGAACGCCAATACACGCTGTACCGTGAATTGTTGTACAGGTGCTGCTATAGGTGCTGCAGCTGCAGCAGCGATAATGTCCTGCCTAACACCACCGCGAGAGCCTCTACCGCCTCTTCCAGCGATAGGATTTCGAGCAACAAGAGGCGCTGGTACCGCAGCAGCGATAAAGTCCTGCCTAGCACCACCGCGAGAGCCTCTACCGCCTCTTCCAGCGATAGGATTTCGAGCAGGAGGTGGTAAACGCCCTTCTAGAATATCACGAATATGTCGTTCTGATTGAGGTGAAATATTAACCCAGTAACCATTCTCTCCATTAAAAGACAAGTGCATTTGCGCTATATTTAATAAAGCCAATGTGTGTCTGATTTTATCAGGTGTAAGGTCATTTCTTAATTGAGCTATTTCATCACCCGCCCCCATCAACTCCACCCGATGATACAAAGCAGCTGCCATCGCCGGTGTTAAGTGAAAACGTGATTGAACTTGCTGAATATCGGCTATCGTTTGTCGTATTGCCGGTGTTGTGCGAATGACGTAACCCTGAAAACCATTTGCGGGAAAGCTAATATTACGCCGAGGATCATCGATCTGAATACCCAATAATCGGAAGGCTTCTAGCAATTTATGAGCAACAGCACCCCTATTCGATAAACGGTTCATTGCTGTAATTTCAGGAGATCCCTCTCCAAATCGCGCAGTTACTTCACGATAAATATTTCCTGCCATATTGGGAGTCAAATAAATTTTATCTTGATTAGCAGCAATAAGCGCTTGTATAGCCTGAACGTTCGCCTGGGGCAGTGTCAACACAAATCCATTCATAGCGCTTAGCTCAACTGATCTCACGTGTTCTCGCGCAAGAAAATTAAGCAGTAATGTTTGCAGTTCAAAAACACTTGGATTGTCATGGCAAACATCTGGCCCCAATACCTCAACTGCAGCAACATAAATACTATTTGCCATGGCATTGGTTATTGTAAACTGCACATCGCCACTTAAAAATCGGGTGTTAAAGGCCAGTTGGATTGCCGGATCAGTGATATGCGCGGCGGCACGAATTTTTAAAGCAGGCCAGTTGCGTGTGCTTTTCAGTGCCTCAATGGCCGCATTTTCAAGCCTTTGAAAAACTTTTTGGCCATTGTCGGTGTCAGAGAGTAACAATTCAATCACCGTATCATAACCATTATCATGTTGAATTAAATTGAGCAAGTATCCTATTAATTCCGCCTCTTCTATTTGAAAAGTGCCTTGAATCCCTTCATTTTTATGAGATGCAATGCGTGGCACCGGCATCCTCCGGGCACATTCACGGATGTGGGTAAAATAAGGTTGAGCGACATTCTGAAAAGCTGGCGTACAAATCACCTCTGCCAGGTCGATACAAATCGCACCTTGATGTCCCATCCCATAGCCTGGTTTGCTGCTATTAAATAATATGAACTCATCAAAATGGGGTGAATCTTTAATGGTGGTGTATTGAGCCATAAATTGTTGCAAAATATGCTGCATCTCACCCGGCTCTAAGGGATGTGCGAGACCAAATGTCCTATGATTGACATTAATAAAATCAAATAAAGCTTGTTCAACTGAGGCACCTAGAGACAATGCACGCTTTACAACCTCAGCCACTTCCCGACTAAGGGCCGGGGTTCTATCCAATATTTCACCAAAATTAGCCCGCGTCCTTCCATTGGCGTAGCTTTGAATGTTCACTTCGGCCAAGAAAAATTGGGTTAAAATAGATAACATTTCTTTTCCCGCGGGCGTATTTTTAATAGTAAAAGGGGATGAAGGAATTGTATCCCACAGATCGCGCGCACAACAATCAATGAGGGATTCAATGTAATCATCTGGATCATCTGATGGTCCCCCCAAAGCCACCTCAATATCAGCTTGGCTAACCACTGTTCCGTTAGCATCATGATGAAAATCAACAATCAAACCAAATAAATGTTGGGACTGTTCTGTTAAGGCCGTTTGAATAGCAGCAAAATCAACGGCATTGCCTTGCTGCGTTCCCTTAACCACTTGCACCAATCTTTCTCGTGGTGCCAAGGGTTCACCTAGTTGTAGAACCTGATATCCTAATTGTAAACTTCGGTAGAATGTTTGGGCACCCTGTCTATCAACGCTAAAAATAGGATTGACTGCGCGCAACCAGGGATCTGGATTTTGTGGATGTAAAAGCATGCTATAAATGTTTGTATTTTGACTTATCAGTTCTTTTATCGGCTGTGGATAATCAGGAAACACCGCATTCAATGCCTCTAATACAGGACTACTTTGCATGATTTGCAACGCTGCAATATAACGCTGAACTTGCTCTAGCCGTTCTGTTTTTAGTCTTTTTATTGGCGTATCTGCTTGAATCAACGAAATATCAAACTGCAATGCCCGTTGATAACGCTTTAATTCACTCAGCGCTGATTGCTGCTCAAGGGCAGCGCCTGCATTTTTTCCAAAAAATATCTTTAAGGCCATAACAGTTTGACAGGTATTATCAAGACCAATCGCATCCCCACCCACAATGGGCAATAATAAATGAACCTGATTGTTTTCAGGGTTAACAAAAATATATCGAGGGGCGATGGGTTCGCGAAATTGTATGGTGAACATAAGATCTCCTTTTTGGAATATTTACGCTATTTTTTATCGAATTGATCCAAATTATAGACCATGTGATCCAAAAATAAAAGAAGTGTTTATATTTTACTATTTAAGATTCACAATGAAATGGTTCCGATTTACCCGAGGCATCAGTCACCTAAGGCTATCGAATCTTCGAAAAAGCGCGGGGGTAGTTGCGCACCATTGAGAATTTTCCGAAGATTCGACCGTAGCAAAATGACGGTAAGATGGCCTGATAAAAGCATTCATTATTTCTAGTGTCTCCTTAAGACAACCGTTATAAGGAGTGCAAATGAATCACCTGGGTGTGAAGATCCACAGAAAAATAACGATCAAACGCATCAACCGTATTAATAAGTGGCCATTGCTCCTCTTTATCACACATACGCGACATCTCAGCTCTAAAAAATGTGCCATAGTTCGCCTGGATAAAGGGTTTCAGTTCTGACAAATTTTTGAGGTTTTTTGCCACAATGGTTGCATTTTCAACGAGATTGGACAAATTAACCCGTTCAAGAATGCTGGTCAGCTCATCATCACAATCTTCAATTGAGGAACGCAACCATTTTAATAACACCGAACGTGGCTTGATACAAAGCAGTTTCTCAATACGATGCATGGAAGGCTCCATCAGCACCAGTTGCGAATGCAATTCAAATTTAAAACAACAAAGAAAATCCAGAAAACTGGTTTCGATTTTACTGGGAATGCCCTCGCCCAACCAACGATTAATTTCATGCTGAAACATCAGTGAATAATGCCGCTCAATTTCATCTAATGTTGCTTCTTCTGTGGGTTGCCGACGGATGACATAAGCTGTGTTGTCGGTTTCCGCCAAACTAGAATCCGGTAAATCAAGGCCTGGATGCCTGTCTGCAAGAAATGATAAAAATACAGATGTTGGTTTTAAAATAACAATCTCCCAACGATTTTGATCCATGATGCTCTCCTAAATTATCTTACTCATCTTGAGTACAACTTGAAAAGCTACATCACTATCTGTCTTCCATTTTTAATGGAAGGTTATCAGATTACCACTTACCTCACATTGATTGCAATATGCCATGTGAAAATGCAAGCATTATTATTTTGGATTGTTTTGGGTTATTAAAAATCCAGAAATGCAAAAATTACCCCGGTAGCATTATAACTCTTTATATTTGTTTAAAAATATACGGACAGGTGGATTTATAGTGATATACCACCCAGGAATAAGTTAAGAAACACCATTGATCTACACTGCATTTATCTATAATATATACAATCTGTCTCCATCTGAAACTACCATGAAATTAATCAAGAAAACCATATTCGGGTTCATTCTGCTTATTCTATTGTCTGCATTAAGCCTCTGGCTTCTTATACAATCAATTTCACCGGCAACCATAAAAAAATTAATGAATGAAGCGATGTCAACCCTTAGCTCACAAAACAATCCTATTGATGGGGATGTCACTTGGCGCCTATTGCCAAAACCTGGAATAAAAATAACAAACATTCATATGGGTGATGAAATAGATCAACTCAAAAGCGGGCTATTGATTGAAACCTTATTATTTAATCTACAACTCAAACCCCTTATTCAGGGAAAACTGGTATTTAAAGAGATAAAAATTGAGGGATTAACAATCCATATTAATTCAAATGCCAACCCATTGATAAATTTCAGTCAGTTAACTGAATCATCTTCTATCCCTGAGAAGCCTAAGCGGTTTCGATTCGCTATTGATCGATTGATCATCACGCATGGCACGGTAACGATTGCCCAACAACACAGCAAAACCACCCTAACTGATTTTTATCTGGATGCCAAAGGACTGAATTTAAAAAATAATGCGTTCCCTTTAAACATTAAAACAACGCTTAAAACGGCTCTCTCAGGTAACCATATCAAAGCCCTTCTCTCTTATAATGGAAATATCAGCCTAGATCCCTCCATTCTAAGTTCTCCCCTATTGGCACTCCAACAGGCAACGATAGATGGTGAATTGCTTGGTGAACAATTACAATTTAATCAAGTTAAATTAGTCCGATTAAATGCACGACCTACTATCAGAAAGGGTGCCCTTATTTTTAGCCCCTTAAACTTATCGCTTTATGGTGGACAATCTGTGGGGGATTTAAGCTATCAATTTGCTTCCAGTACCTTATCCATCAATCAAACGGCCAAAGGCTTAAATGCCAATCCATTCTTTAGCGCCCTATTTAATAAAAAATTAATTAAAGGCAATTTGGATACATCAATTCATGCCACAAGCAATCTACAACAGAACAACTGGCCCCAACACTTTACGGGAAAAGGTCAACTCAGCATTAAAAATGGAACCCTTTACTTTATTGATTTACAAAAATTGGTGAATGAAGCTTCCATAAAAATTCATGCCATACAACACCAAGACAATCAGGATATAAAACTCGCGATGGAAGATCCTATCCTAAAGCCCGGGGACAGTGAAAAAGGCCACACTAAATTTCAATTATTGAGCGTTAGATATCGATTATTGGATAGAAAAATAATGAACGATTCATTCTTGTTGCAAACCCCTAATCTAGAACTCAAAGGACAAGCCCAAGTCAATCTAGAAGATGAATCATTAGCGGGTAACTTATCAGCCAAATTGATCACCGCTGATAATATGCTGGATCAAATTCAACAACTCTTAGGGGGGAGTTTTCCACTGAAACTCAGTGGGAAAATGACAGCCCCAGAAATATCACCCAATACCCGAGAAATAAACCCCGTGATCACTCGATACATGTTACAAAATATACTTGGCGTCCCGATTAACCAAGTCAAGGATTTACTTCAAAGTGTCCTAAGTGCCCCTGATTTGCTGTTTTCAAATTAAGAGACAATATGCCTGCCTCATTCGTTCATCAAGCATTTAGTATGCCTTTGCTCCAATGGTTTGATCAACATGGGCGTAAGGATTTACCCTGGCAAAAGCCTTCAAGCGCTTATCGCGTTTGGGTCTCTGAAATCATGCTACAACAAACTCAAGTTAAAACAGTCATCCCATACTATCTGCATTTTCTTAATCGTTTTCCTGATATCTTTACCTTAGCCCAAGCGGATGAGGACACAGTTTTAGCCCACTGGTCAGGGCTTGGCTACTACAGTAGAGCACGCAACCTCCATAAAACAGCAAAAATTATCCACACTGAATTAAAAGGTGAATTTCCTCATGATCTACAACAGTTAGTGAAGCTCCCCGGCATTGGTGCCACAACCGCTGCCGCCATTGCATCACTGGCCTTCAATAAGCCCACTGCCATTTTAGATGGCAACGTCAAACGCGTGTTGAGTCGCTATTTTTTAGTGGATGGTCCACCCCAGCAAGCCCTGGTTAATAAAAAATTATGGGACTATGCCCGTCTTTGCATGCCAGAACAACGTTGCAGAGATTACACGCAAGCCATTATGGATTTAGGAGCCACTTGTTGTACCACTAAAAATCCTCATTGCACCCAGTGCCCTCTACAACTGGGCTGCCTTGCGAAATTAAAGAATAAAGTCCAAGATTATCCCAACAAAAAGTTAAAAAAAACCATCCCCACGCAACATCTACAATTTTTAGTTCTACACACGAGTGATCAATTAATTTATCTTGAAAAACGACCCCCAACCGGCATATGGGGGGGATTATGGTGTTTACCCAACATTGAAATAACTGCTTGCCCAAAGACCTATATTCATTCAAGGTATCAGCTAAAAACTCAAAATACCCAAGCATTAATAACCTTTAAACATTCATTTACTCATTACCATCTCCACATCAAAGCTGTCGCACTTCAGACCTCAACTAACGTGTCTTCAATGTCAGAAGCGAAAGGACGCTGGTTTACGGCCCATGAACTCCCTCTATTAGGCCTGGCTAAACCCATCAGTAAGATCCTTCACCAGTTCTACAATACGATATAAACATAGATATGGCGTAACCTTATAATCTCGACTTTAGCCATTTTTTGCAATTCCGTCATTGCGAGTGAAACGAAGCAACCCAGGAGCTCAAAGTGAGCAACTATAAGACATGAAATCGCTCTCTTCGAACCTCTGGGTTGCTTCGTTTCACTCGCAATGACGGAATTTAAATC